>JAHFER010000257.1 GCA_023248365.1 Nitrospirota bacterium | reverse complement strand
AAATGAACATCTGATTTGGTTACAACCCATCCGGACTGGTCTTTTGTTATGTTATCTAAAAGGTCTTTCTCTATCTTATGGTCTTTTGCCGGGGATACAGGACAAAATAAGACTTCCCCTTCGGAGTTTGCAATCATTACATGATCTGTTTTACCAACCTTTGCTGTGGTAATAGCCCTAAAAAATACATCTACATTATGGGACATCAGGATAATACCTATTGCTTTACCGCCCTTCATCACAGGAGTAGCAATATCAAATGCCCTGGTGCCTAATTCCTCACTGTCATAAATATCGCTGACATATACAGTCCCAACCCCGTTATTGTATGCTGTCTTCCACCAGGCCTGATCCCCATAGTAGTAGTGTTTAGGTTTGGAGGTAGCCGCAACAACCGCACCTCTCTCATTGGTAACAAGTATTATGTTATGAATACCATGTTCTTCACTCCTTATAAATTCTTTAAGATAGTCTGTTGCCCGGTTATTCAGTACTTCAAAGAGATATGCATTTACTCCAACAGCTCCTGTCCACCTGGCGTCTATCTCCCTTATTCGCTTATGAATCTCCTCAGGGGACTGCCCTCCATAAGTCGTATTCGAATCTTCTATCGGGGAAAGGATACTCTGGGCAGAGGCAAGGAGTTTTGATTCTTCTATATGGTGACCTATGGAAAGGTCTATATTACTGCTCACGGTCTCTGCAAGTTCACGGAAGGTACCGCCTATAGTCTCCTTGAGTGCAGATTTTCCTGAAAAATATACCAGGCCAAGCACCATCATGCCGGCAAGAAAACTTACAGCAAGAGTTGATAATATCAACCTCTTCTGAAGGCCTGACCCGATATGAAGCTGATCTAATATTTTCAAATTACCTGACCTTACCCGATGACATAACCCGTTCGGTAAAGACCTTGTCATTCAACCCCTTATCTATCTCAACATCACTTATGCTTAGGATTGTCTGAACCCCTGTCTTTACATTTGTAATTACAACCTTTTCCCATATACTGGCATTCCTGACATGCTTCCAGTTAATAAGCTGAGTCTTTAGGAGAGTATTGTCTTCGGCGTAATAGTCAACTCGCTCTTTTTGAAAGTCATTCTTTTTTATCCATCTGACAACTTTTCCATAAGTGTAATTAGAATTGCTCTCCTTTGGAGAGCTTTCTATAACATAGTATTGCTGATTTTCTATGGTCTCTTCACGCAGAAGTTTGTGTTTGTCTAAGGTTGCATCCCGTCTTACCATATCCGCTGGTTTGAGATTCGAACCGCTGAAGATTTCATCAGGATGCTCCGGTAATTTCTGCACCTTTCTCAGGATAGGAAGATAGATCCACATATCCTCCGGCTTATGTGCTGCCGTCTTATACGTCCATACCATGAATGCAGTACCTTTCGCATCCGGCGGATACTCATGAAATACAAGTACCTTTGAATCCATAGATGGATCATCTTGATAATCTTTCCAGTACCTTCTTAAAACAACCTTTCTTTCTGCACCATCAGTTTCTCTTATTGTAAACGTCAGTTTGGATTGCTGATCCTGACCAGCATACACATCCTCAGCCTTTGCCACGATCTGTTCGGGTGTCATTTCTCCATATCCTTTATAAGGAAGAATCCCTGAGAATATCAACACACCAATAAATACCCCTATACTTAAAAACAAACTACGTCTTCTGTTAACCTCCGGTATAAGCCTTAACATCCTGTTTTTCTCCTTTCTAAAAATCCCTTTTTTAAAAGTTTAAGTATTTTACCCTAATATTATCTTATTTACAATAACCTATCCCCTTTACTGATTAATAAGATATCTTTCCATGAAATTTCATTGCCGGTGGTAACTTCGGATGTATATAAATTTAGATTAAACGGATAACCATTTTTCTTTATCTCCTCTGATACATTATCCCAATTGTTCGCACACCCGATAGCCCTTACCTTACCTCTGTTATCCATGACTAACCCAATCTGTATGTCATCTTTATTTTTATTTTTACCCCCTGTCTCTGCCTTTTTTATAATCCCTTCGATCTTATCCTGTACAGAATAATCAATAGTAGTATAAACCTCAAGTCCAACATCATAAAGGATGTTTCTCCCGAAGGTATCCAGCAAATACCTCTCAATTAAACCCGCATAACAGGGTAAATCGTCTTTAGCATCATCCTGTTTATTCAGCCTGATATTGTGAAACCGTTTATTTTTTTTAGTCAGCCTCAAAGTTATAGGATACACAAGGGATTCATTATACTCCTCTTTTGCTATTAACTTGTGTTTTAGCATGAGTGTCAATACAAGCTGTTGTCGTGTTATTACCTTTTCCATATATTTATAGGGATTGTACAGAGCAGGGTTTCTGAGCATCGCTATAAGAAAGGCAGATTCAGCCGGATTTAGTTCATCAGCATGTTTATCAAGATAGAATCTGGAGGCAAGCTCTACGCCATATATGCCATACCCCCAGCCTGTTTCATTCAAATAAATCTCAAGGATCCTTTCCTTTGGCAAAAGGGACTCTATCTTCTTTGCTAAAAAATATTCCTTTACTTTACGCGCAAGGGTCTTCTCTCTTGAAAGGTACACATTCTTGGCAACCTGCTGAGTAATTGTACTGCCGCCTCTGACAAACCGCCACACCCGCAAATTATCCTTAAGGGATTCCCATGTCTGGCGGTAATCTATACCTCCATGTTTAAAAAAATATGGGTCTTCAGTTGCAATAACCCCCTTTTTCAGGAAATCAGACATATCAGATAAGGAAACCCATACCTGAGTTTTATCTTCCTGAAGCTTTGCCAGAAGTTTTCCGTCTTTATCATAAATTACTGTAACTGCATTATGTGTAAAATCAGTAATCGCCCTGTCATCAGGAATCTGGCTATAGAGGTTATTAATCCAGAGAATAGTACCTGTAAGTATTATCAACACTATAAGAGCTAAAAGTAATAATACCCAGTATGAAAGTTTCTTTAAGCTTTTTTCCATCAGTACAATCTATTTTAAACAATGCGCAGATTATATTCAATACAGACTGCAACTTAAGAAACTATTACACTTTTCCACTTTTCATTAACTCATTGACTCATTGACACATAAACCATATGTTGCTACTCTGATCTTAGAAAAGCATATCACTATCCTGGATAAAGACTTATAATATATGGCACAATTGCTGTTTTGTTAATTAGTTAATTAAGTGATGAAAGGAGTTAATCATGTTAAGTGGATACAAAAAAAATCTCTTAATCATAATGACATTTTTTCTTTCAATGGGAATGGTGACGGGGCTCGCCTTTGGCAATTTAATCACCCTTGATGCCAAAGAAGATGCGGGTCAGTCCCCGGGGCAGGCAGCTTAT
>JAHFER010000256.1 GCA_023248365.1 Nitrospirota bacterium | reverse complement strand
AAGCAAGGGGAATCAAATTAGGTCAGGTTGCCCAGCCTGTCCGGGTTGCCCTTACCGGACGAACTGTAAGCCCTGGCATATATGAAGTGATAGATATTCTGGGAAAAGAAAAAGTTGTTCATCGCCTCAGGCAGGCAATTGCAGGTTTGCAGGTTTGATTGATACCCCTAAGGCTTAAGCAGACCCCTGGCTCCTTTATCCTTAATTAAAAAAATATCCCTGCTGCCAGCATCTCCCTCGGCCCATGCAACATAAATATACTTACTGCCGTCCCAGGTAATTACAGGACTAAGGGATGATGTTGAGGTATTGGAAAGATTCTTTGGGGATGAGAAATTTTGACCATTATCTACTGAGCCGGAGAAAAATATATCCCCGCTTCCGGTTGCCTCTTCAACCCATATTAAATTAACATAGCTGCCATCCATTGCAATCTTTGGTGATGAAGATGTGCCTGTTCCGTCAGAGATGTCCTTTGGAGTAGTAAAGGAGTAACCGGTGTCAGAGGACATTGCCACCCATATCCCACCGTTATCTGACCAGACAATATATACTGTTCCATTTGAACTCAGTCCTATCTCCGGACAAGAAGTAGATGCAGAGTCAGGTGATATATATCCAATATCTGAGAATGACGATGTGTTTGCTTCCCACCTTGCGAAATAGATTCTATTGTCACCTTTATAGGCAAGATATATCTTGCCTGCCCCTGAAGAGGCGATTGCAGGGCAATGAGAGTCTGATGCTGCACTGAATATAGTCTGCGGAGTTGAGAAGCTGCTCTCAGGGTCTGAAGCCCTTGAAAAGGCCACCTTCCTTTCACCCGCGGGGCCTTCAACCCATGCTGCATCAATCCCTTGCGAGCCCTCAAGTGTTCCCTCAAGTCCACTTAATGTTCCCTCAAACCCCATGAGTGGTTCACTCGAGTCAGAAGATGAATTAGATATATTCTCAGGACTAACCGGAGGGAAAAATGTATCCCCATAATCTTTAGTAAAGCTGTAAAAAATATCTCTCTGACTACCCTTTTTGCCTGCCCAGACAACAGATATTGCTCCATTTCTCTTTAGACCGATATGAGGAGAAGATGTGTCATATCCCATGTCAATGTATTTTGTAATGTCCTTCTTTATGGAAAAGGATCCACCAGAGTTAGCTGATGCCCCAAGATATGTCTCCTTCTTTGTGTTAAGCCCACCCTCCTCCCAGGCGACATATACATTTCCCTTATTATCCGCAGAGATGACAGGTTTATAGGAGTCCATAGAAGTGTTTGATATGTTCTCCGGATGTTGGTTTTCCACTCCGGTGACTATGCCGGTTCCAGCGCCGCCAGCGCCACAGCCTATATTGAGGCTTAGAAAAAGGGATAACAATATTGGTAAAAAAGATGTTTTATAGGGTCGCATTAATTATATGATTAATTGTAATTATGCTTTAAAATGCTTATTATATTTACTGCCTGCAATTTCTGTGCCGATACCACCTTCATTATCGAATAGAATTATGCCCTTAATTTTTATCGGAATTGTCTGCATATAGAAAAAAACATTCGTGACTGACACTTTTATACTCATATACTGTGTCATTTGTGCACAGACAAATAACTATTTGAAAAACAATGGGTTAAGTATTTTTACAGTCTTACCAATGGTAGCCTATACTATTATGTTTCAAATAGACTCAATAAAACACATCCGATCCCTTTTCAATTAATGCACTTTAGCTGGCATTAAAATTGCTTAGTTTTAGACCATAGAGTAGAAGGGAATCAAAATACAGGAGGGCATAGTTTTCAGAGAAAATATCTTTCGTGATATGCCGTAAGTGCGGTAAGTAATAAGTAATCTTTTCTGCGCAATTAAATTGCGGGGAGAAGGAACTATAGTTTCTAACGAAATTACTGCAATATCACGCCCGGCAGGATTTCTCCTGAAAACTGTACCTGTTATTAACATAAAAATAATAAGACAGGAATCGCTAATTGTAATTTAAGGAGAAAACTTATGAACCGTCAACATACCTATTTTAGGAATCGTATTATCCCCGTTGCACTCCTGTTTTTAATCACATGGATACTCAGTGCAGCACCGGTGTTTGCAGCAGCAACTATCGCGCCGGGTATCCCTGAATACATGCAGGGAGATATAGCGTATATCTATGGGGACGGATTTACACCAAACCAACAGGTTATTGTTCAGGTTATCCGGGTGGATGGGAGTATTGTTACAGGGAATGGAACAGAAACACCAGGCAGTGATATTATTACTGCCGACCCCTATGGATCTTTCATATACCCGTACCTGCTTGATGGAGGGGCTACATCTCAATATTTTGGTACGCTTACTGTTAATGCAAAAGATGCCGTTACCCTGACAACGCTTGCTACAACCACTTTCTTAGATGATCCAAAGGTCGGGCTTCAGGGATGTTCACGGGATAGAGGTGATTGTGCTGATTCTGTTACTCCGGCAACCGGCTGGGCCGATGGGGTAAACCATATGAATGGCTGGACATCAGGGGAAGTCAAGGGGTGGTATGAACTTGAAGATGTTCCATTCCGTCTCAGATTCAATCCGCGTGAATCATCCGATGCAGGCATATATTACATTGTAATCGAACATGATAATCTCCGGAGCGGGGTTACCGGTGTAGACAGTGCAAGCGGATTCTACGTTGGGGCGGGCCCTGAGATGTCAGGATATACCGAAGGGGTGCTGACCAAAACATGTATAACACAGAACCCCAGAACTACAGTTCCTTCATCATCAACTCCTTGTATCGTTTCCGGTCCTACATATAGTGGAGTAGATGATGACTCTAATGGCCAGATAGATGAAGATGCCCCTGGCGGGACAGATCCCTCTTCAAACGCTTCTTCTGGTATCAGGCGTATTCAGTACACCTATGCTTTATATTTTAGTCCCGCGGAAACAGGAAATAACAAAAGATGGGCGCTTTATTGGAAGGCACATCTTGCTTCAGGATCAAGTACTTATCCAGGGGGATCACTTCACGCTCAAACGAGTATTAGCGGAAATCAGAATGTCGCTCTTAATAATGTTCTTTCTCCGTTGAATGCGGATCTTTCGATTTCAAAGTCTGATTCACCTGACCCGGTTACGCAGGGCGGTACACTGACCTACACGATTGCAGTGTATAACGCTGGTCCGGGTACAGCCAAGAATGTTATAGTTACAGATCCATTGCCAGGTAGTGTTACCTTAATTTCTGCTGTTCCGAGTGTAGGTAGCTGCACCGGGACGAGTACAGTGACATGTAATCTTGGCGACATTGCCAATGGAGGCAGTGTTACCATTAGTATTGATGTAACGCCGAATACAGCAGGGACGATTAGCAACACAGCCCATGTAAGCAGTTCCACGC
>JAHFER010000255.1 GCA_023248365.1 Nitrospirota bacterium | reverse complement strand
TGATATTTCCGAGGCAGCGCCTTTATCCGGTTCTGACGTAAGTGTAAAAGGAACCAATAATTTCGATGATACCTCAGCCTCAGATATAGTAGTAATAACAGCAGGACTTGCAAGAAAACCAGGCATGAGCCGCAGTGACCTGCTTGAAAAGAATGTAGCAATTGTTAAAGAGGTCACAGAAGAGGTAGTAAGGAGGTCTCCGGATTCAATATTAATCATTGTCACTAATCCTATGGATTTAATGACATATCTTTCATGGGAGGTTTCCGGATTTCCAAAACACCGGGTAATAGGAATGGGGGGTGCGCTTGATTCTGCCCGATTCAGATGTTTTATTGCACGGGAGCTTAAAACATCTGTTGAAAATGTCCATGCCTTTGTCCTCGGCGGACATGGGGATTTGATGGTGCCTCTTCCGAGATTTTCCACTGTTGCAGGAATCCCAATAACTGAACTTATTGATAAGGCAACAATAGAAAAGATTGTAGAACGAACTCGGTTTGGGGGGGCGGAGATAGTGGAACTTCTCAAAACAGGAAGCGCTTATGTCGCACCAGCCGCTGCGATTACAGAGATGGTTGAGGCTATTCTGCTTGATAAGAAAAAGATAATCCCCAGCGCGACCTGGTTAGAAGGGGAATACGGGGTTAAAGACATTTTTGTCGGTGTTCCGGTCAGACTTGGAAGGAGTGGAGTAGAGAGCATCATTGAAATAAAACTCTCAGAAGAGGAAAAGGATGCATTCTGCAAATCCACTGACAGGATCAGGAGTGGAGTAGAAGAAATAAAACAATTATTAGGGAAAGCAAAATAGGTCAATGAGAAGAATACACTATAACGACATTGTAGATAAGGTAAGAGACATATGTATAGATGCGAATTACAATCTGAGTAAGGATGTAATTGCAGCGTATGAGAAGGCTATTGAAACAGAAAAGTCACCACTTGGTCAGGAAGTCCTGAAACAGATCATGGAAAACGCTGAGATTGCAAAGAATGAAAACATGCCGCTCTGCCAGGATACCGGCCTTGCGGTTTTTTTTGTTGAGCTTGGACAGGAGGTCTATATAGCCGGTGGACTCTTCAACGATGCAATAAACGAGGGCGTAAGGCAGGGGTATAGCAAAGGGCTGCTTAGAAAATCAGTTGTACAGGAGCCGATTTTTGAAAGGAGAAATACCTCAGACAACACACCTGCAATTATCTATACTGAACTTGTGGCAGGCGACCAGATTAAAATTATGCTTGATATTGCCGGAGGAGGATGTGAGAATATGGCAGCGCATAAGATGCTCAAACCGGCAGAGGGGATAGAAGGGGTCAGGAAGTTTGTTGTTGATACTGTAAAGAATGCAGGGGCAAATCCATGCCCTCCGGTTATCGTGGGTGTTGGAATTGGCGGAGACTTTGAGAAGTCAGCCATGCTGGCAAAGAAGGCATTGTTAAGGCCCGTTGGACAACCTCATCAAAGGCTTGAAGTCGCATCACTTGAAGAGGATTTATTAAAAAGGGTAAACCAGCTTGGGATTGGTCCTGTTGGACTTGGAGGTATAGTAACAGCCTTTGCAGTTCATGTCGAAATACACCCATGCCATATAGCCAGTCTGCCTGTGGCGGTGAATATAGGATGCCATTCAAGCAGGCATAAGAGTGTAATAATATGATAAAGACAAAGAAAATAACTACGCCTCTTACAGATGATGTGATTGCTGATTTGCGGGCCGGTGATAAAGTAGAAATCAGCGGTGTTCTTTATACTGCCCGTGATGCCGCCCACAAAAGACTTGTTCAGATGATAAAAGACGGACAGCCACTCCCGTTTGATGTCAGGGGGCAGGTAATTTATTTTGTTGGGCCTACCCCGGCTAAACCAGGTATGCCGATTGGTTCTGCAGGGCCGACAACGGCAGGAAGAATGGATTTTTATTCCCCTATCCTTATAGAACTTGGTCTTAAAGGTATGATTGGAAAAGGCGCAAGATCTGAGGACGTTAAAAATGCTATTGTGAACCATAAGTGTGTCTACTTTGCAGCGATAGGGGGAGTTGCAGCATTATTATCGAAAAAGATAAAAAAGGCTGAAATTCTTGCATTCGAGGACCTTGGTACAGAGGCAATAAGGATCCTGCATGTTGAAGACTTTCCTGTAATTGTAATAAACGATATATACGGCGGGGATCTTTACAAAGAAGGGATTAAACAATACTCAACTGTTCCAACCCCTTGAATTCTAAAGAGCCTTTCATGTGTATGCAAGATTCATGCTGATTAATCTTTACTTGATCCTCTCTTTGTGTTAAAATTTTTTAATCTATTACAATGATAAATGTTTACAGGCCTTACACGCTGGCAATTATTCTGGCCCTTTTACTTATTGTTTTTATTGCAATTATACTTAAAGGGAAAGATGTTAAGAATGGGGAGAGATTAGATACTGTCTCACTCGGGAGTCTCTCTCAAAGTATTAATGATTTCCATCTGTTCCGTCTTAATGGGGAAAACATTGAGATGGAAATAATGGCAAAGAGCGCAATAGTATCCAGCGGGGAAGAAGATGCGTTAATCCGGGGGATAAAGATTACTTATAACCCTCAGGGAAACAGACCTATCCGGTTATATGCAGAGAAGGGAAAGTATAATATAAACACAAATGTATTATTTGTTGAAAAAGAAGATAAAGATGTTGATATAAAGATTGGTACGAATGTTACGATAAAGGCTAACAGCTTTCAATGGCTGGAAGACAGGAAAGAGATCCACAGTCCTGATAAAGTATATGTTACAGGAGACAATTTTTCTCTCGAGGGAGAGGGGCTTGTTGCAGATATAAATAGCGGAGTTTATGAAATTAAAAAAAATATTAAGGCAACTATTTGGTGACCGCTGTACAATAATAATTGCCGTATGCCTGCCGGTTTTTTTATATGTTTTTGCCGTTCCCGTTACAAAGGGAGAAGAAGTTTCATCCACACATTTCGTTAGCAGGGATCAGGAGGGAGCCTTATCAATTACTTCCAGTAAGATGATCCTTAAAAATCAGGAAAATACAGTCTTATTTGAGGGAAATGTTGTTGTGGAGCGTGATTCCTCTACGCTAAAAGCCAATAGCGTTGAAGTTATATTTAATTCCTCAGGGAAGGGGGAAGGGGTATCTGAATTATTGGAAAAAAAACGTGATCTCCTGACTATAACTGCAACCGGAGATGTTAAGTTCATTCAAGGGGCCAGAACAATTTTAGCCGAAAAGGTTATTTATTATAAAAAAGAAGAGAAAATGGTTTTTACAGGGTCACCTAATGTCCATGAAGGACAGGACGAGCTAAAGGGAGAAAAAATTACTGTTTATTTAAAAGATGACAGGGTAATAGTAGAAGGGGGAGAGGCAGTAATTC
>JAHFER010000025.1 GCA_023248365.1 Nitrospirota bacterium | reverse complement strand
GGAGGATTTTTCTTATTCAGAAATATCCAGCTTCTGAGAAACAGTTCAAGAGAAGTTGCATGGAGCAATTTTAAAGCATCCATACATTATCTCTGGATAATCTTTATAGCAATTATTATTGATGTCGCTGTGTTTAAATAGTGGACGCTGAAAAACGCCCATCTGCGGCGTCAGGACTGCGGATTTGAACCTCAACGTACAAAGGAGTACGTCTCGGCCCAAATCCTTGTCCTTCCTTGCACCTGTGCATTTTTGAGCGTCCACTTTGGAAAAAAAAGAAATAATCAAGAGACATAGTGAAGCAACAACAAACAAAAAATATAATTTCTGTTACGGTATTGATTTGTTTACTGCTTACTGTTAACTGCTTACTGCTTACTAACTCTGCTTTTGCTGAGATAAAAGAAGTTGCAGTTAAATCTTCATATGATGTTGTAGGGCAAAAGCTCGGCAACTATACCCTCATAGACCAGGATGGAAACAAGTTCAATACAAAAGACTTTGCCGGTAAGCCGGTTGTCTTAAGCCTTGTATACCTTGGATGCGGTCATGCCTGTTCCACAATAACCCTGCAACTTAATAATGCCCTTAATGTGGCTGGCAAAGACCTCGGCACAAAGTTTCGTGCAGTAACTGTAAGTTTTGATCCGGAACATGACACACCTAAAAAGCTGAAAGACTTCGGGAAAAATTTTACTGATGATTTCAGACAATGGAGGTTTGCTACATCGGATAAAAAGACAATTGAAAATCTCTCAAAAAACTTAGGATTTTATTATGAGAAGTTAGCAACAGGTTACGACCACATCAATATGGTCACTATTATTGATACACAGGGCAGAATCTACAAACAGGTCTACGGCCTCGATTTTAAACCGGAAGATATCCTCAATCCTGTTTATCAGGCCATGAAACTTATAAAGGCCCCTCAAAGCACCCAGCTATCTGTCATGGACAAACTAAAGCTCTTCTGCTACAAATATGACGAATCATCCGGGCAATACAAACTCAACTATGGCCTGATAGTAACACTATCAATAGGCTCTATCCTTCAGGCAGCCACCATTATCTGGATTATTATTTATGTCTGGGGTAAAGGTAAGAAATCCAAAGGCATCAGACAGGAATTTATTGAAGTGTTTAAACCGAAAGAACCTCCTTCCATTTTATGAATTCCCGTGTTATGGGGACAGCCAGCCCAAAAGGGTAATAATCTATTTTATATAATTCTTTAATTCCATTGAACCGTGGAATACACCCAGAATATCTATTCTTTGAGAATCTATAATTATGTAAGCAATTCTATAATGCGTATAGTATATTACTCTTATATCTTTTCTGTCTAAATCAGGGTATATACCACCAATTTCCGGAAATAGTTTTAATATAAGTGCTTTTTCACGTATTTTATATACAACATTTTTAGCAGCTTTTGGATTATCCAATGCAATGTAATCATATATGTTCTTTAACCAATATTTAGCCTCATCAGTCCAATACAATCTCACCATTTCTCAATCTCTTTTTCTAATTCTTCATCTGGTGTAATTTTATTTTTTAATGAATCTTGAAGACCTTTTTCAATCATACGCTTAAATGCTAATTCTTTTATAAGTTCCTCATATGAAATATCATCTGGCAGGTCATCTATGATTTTTTTGGCACTATCCTTTATTGATAACATAATAAAACCTCCTTTCTTAGGATAATTTTAATGTAGCATTCTCATAGAACTTAAGCAACAACTCATTGCAACGGTCATCATAGCCTACCTTTTACATAGCCTGGCATACAGGGTTACTATTTCTTCTTGCTTATTTGTAATTTTGCATTTAAAATGCATAATTACAACAGGGAGAATACGTAATGGCCGAACAATATATTAAAAGGTCTCTTGAAACTGTGCTGAAACAGGCGGTTCGTGAGTTTCCGGCAGTTGTGCTGACAGGTCCACGGCAATCCGGCAAGACTACTATTCTAAAGCGCCTGTTTGGCAGCCGTTACAAATATATTTCCCTGGAACCTCCTGATATACGGGCTGCGGCAACAGCAGACCCACGGGGGTTTCTTTCCTTATACCATCCGCCTGTAATTTTTGATGAAGTCCAGTATGTGCCGGAGCTATTACCTTATATTAAGGAACGTATTGATGAACAACGATCAAAACACGGGCAGTATCTGCTAACAGGTTCTCAAAACCTTCTCCTGATTGAACGTATCACAGAATCTCTGGCAGGGCGGGTGGCAATGCTCCGTCTTCTGCCTTTATCTAACCGGGAAATTATGGGAAACAGCAGCTTACCGCTACCCTGGGAAAAAAGGAATAAGGCGCCTGCCCGATTGAGAGTATCTTATTCTGATCTCTGGCGTTCATTCCTGCGCGGCGGCTATCCTGAGCTTATTGCCAATCCGGACAAGAACTCTTCACTATGGTACATGAGCTATATACAGACATATCTTGAGCGTGATGTGCGATCCATCCGTCAGATTGGCGATCTGATTAGCTTTCAAAATTTTATCCGCACCCTTGCTTCAAGAATCGGACAGTTGTTAAATCTCTCTGAAATTTCCCGTGATTTAGGTGTGGCAGTCAACACTACAAAATCATGGCTTTCTGTTCTTGAAGCTTCTTACCAGATAATTATTCTTCGCCCCTATTTTGCAAATATCGGAAAGCGGATGGTAAAGACCCCGAAAATCTATTTCTCTGATATTGGCACACTTTGTTATCTAACCGGCATAAAAGATCCTGAACATGCGGCAGCAGGCCCGATGGCCGGCCACATCTTTGAGAATGCAGTCCTTCTGGAGATATTGAAGACAATCACTCACCGTGGGACAGACCCGCAGTTATATTTCTGGAGAACTTCTTATGGGGCTGAAGTTGACCTTGTGATAGACACGGGAAAACAACTTATTCCAATTGAGGTTAAACTATCATCAACTCCAAGACCAGCTATGGCAGAGGCAATAAAAACCTTTCAGCAAATTTCAGGGACAAAGGCCTCTCAGGGTTATGTCATCCATCCCGGAGATATACGTCTGCCTCTTGCACCCGGTGTAACTGCACTTCCATTTGCTGAACTCTAATGGCACTCTTTATTGAATTGAAATATCAGATCCATCCATGATACGATATAATATCAATATAAGATGCAATCAAAACATTTAAACCATATGGAGGTGCACAATGCGAACAAATAAAGCATTTGAGATACTTCTGGTTCTTTTCATCATTTTGTTAATTATTCCATCAGCCGCCCTGTCCGGAAATGAATCTTACAAAACATTGTTTCAACCTCTCCCTGACAGAGTTGATAATCCGGAAAATCCATTAAATCGTGATAAAATATTACTCGGAAAGATGCTCTTCATTGATGCAAGGCTTTCTAAAAGCGGATTCTTCAGTTGCAATTCCTGCCACAATCTAACCACTGGAGGTGTAGATAATCTTCCTACATCTATTGGACACGCGTGGCATTCAGGACCAAGGAATGCACCTACTGTATATAATGCTGCGATACATACCACACAGTTCTGGGACGGGCGTGCCAAAGATGTAGAGGAGCAGGCCCAGGGACCTGTTCTCAATCCTGGTGAGATGGCATCCTCAAAAGAGCTGGTTCTGGAGCGTATCAATACAATACCGGAGTATGTTTCACTTTTTAAAAAGGCATTTCCAGAATCAAAAGATCCAATTACTTATGAAAATGTTGCGAAAGCCATAGCTGCCTTTGAACGCACACTTATGACTCCATCGCGTTTTGACCGCTACCTAAAAGGAGACAAGAAGGCACTCACATCAGATGAGATGAAGGGTCTTAATATCGTGGTTAAGAAAGGATGTGTTGCGTGCCATCGCGGGCCGGCGCTGGGTGGAAACAGTTTTCAAAAGTTTGACTATGGAGATGATATGGGTAGATATGAAGTAACTAAGAATGAAGCGGACAGGAAAGTTTTCAAGGTTGCCTCGTGGAGAAACGTCGCACTTACCTATCCATATTTCCATGATGGAAAAGTCTGGAACCTTGATGAAGCCGTAAGGATAATGGGAGAGAAACAACTAAACACTAAGTTGACAGATGAAGAAGTCCATTACATAGTCATATTCTTAAATTCCCTGACAGGCGAGATGAAGAGGATTGACTTACCTGTGCTTCCGCCTTCTACACAAAACACACCGCATCCTGACAGGAATTGAGAAGGCTATTTGGTAAAGGGGATTTAGTTGTTATGTCTATGGCGCTATAATACATCATCCTTTTTCAAATAAACAACCCTGTGCGGAAATGGTATTTCTATTCCTTCTTCTTTTAATCTTTTAAATACTCTTTTTAATATCTGATGCTGTGCTGATTTCTGTTTTTCATAATCAGTGACATAACAGCCTATCTCAAAATCAAGGGAAGATTCCCCAAGGCGCTGGAACCTGGCAGAGGGGCGGGGGATATTGAGTATCTCAGGTATATCTTCGGACGCCTTCACTGCTTCTTCAGTAAGTATCTGCTCTACTCTTTCCGGATCTGAGTTGTAGCTTACAGATATTGGAATTGAGATGGCCATCTCTTTATTTGGTAAAGAATAATTTGTAACAATACTCTGTGATAATTTGTTGTTTGGAATTATCACCATGTTGTTCGGCAGCATCCTTATTCTTGTTGTCCTCCAGGTAATATCATCAACATAACCCTCCTGGCCTGTTTCGAGTCTTACAAAATCCCCTATCTTGATAGACTGCTCTACAAGTATATGAATACCTGCAAAAAGATTAGAGAGCGTATCCTGCAGGGCAAGGGCTACTGCAAGACCGCCAACACCAAGAGCTGTTATAAGCGGTGCAATCGAGATACCAACTACACTCAGAGTTATCAGGATACCCAGTATGATTATTGTGACTTTTAATATGCCGTGGGCAAGTCCTGTTGACGGTATGTTGAGATCAGATTTCCGGATATAATAGTTAAGTATCCTTCCGGATAGATTTGCTGCGGCAAAGGTAACAGACATAATGACGATTACATAAATCGTCATTGAGATATAGAATAAATACTTCTCCTGAAGCCCTGATATTGCAACACCTGTATAAAGCCCAATCGCAATAGTCAGGTATATTGAGGGGGTCTTAAACGCATCAATAATTATGTCGTTAATATCAGTCTCAGTTTTGCCGGCCCACCGTTGAAGTGTTTTAGAGGCAATACTTCTGATAATAAACAGGATTGCGATAGTGAGTATCGCAATTGTTGAAGGTATTAGTATATTTTTAAAAGTCCCGTCCATTTAGAATTTGACTTCAACCAGATCACCCTTATGTGCTTTAAGGATTTTGGCCGCATTTCCCAGATATGCGAAGACTTCCACGAGATTAAAACTGTTGATGATTACAGCAGGCTCTCCTTCTTTTGTATCTGCATAACTTTTTCTGACACCATTTATCTTCTGTCCGCAAATCTCTATATTGATATTGGAAGGTGATATGCCCATTTGTATAAGTTCATCCACTACTACTCTTGGAATATTTGTTATTATATTTCCGAAACCGTCTATGTATATTACAGCCCCCCTGACACATGCCTGTTTCCTTTCAATAGCCGGTATTTTTATCCTGGTGTAGTCATCAATAGCGCTGCCAAAGGAACCTGTTGAGAATCCCTTTGAGAGAAATGCTGCAATAGGAGCAAAGATATCACGGCCGTGAAAGGTAGCGCTCACGCTTTTTAGAAAATACTTTTGTTCAGTAACCTCGAACACCCTTGCACACCTGTCATTCTCAATAATCATTGAGAAGACCCCATTGTCAGGACCCACAAAAAAGTGACCGAATGATGATACAAGAACAGGCCGTCTTGTACTGCCTACCCCGGGATCAACCACTACTACATGGACTGTATTTTCAGGAAAATATTCATAAGACTTACTAATGATAAAAGCGCCTTCAAGGATATTCTGACTTTCAATTCCGTGAGAAATATCTACTATAGTTGCAGAATCATTGATCTTGTATATTACACCCTTCATCATGCCAACGAATGGGTCTTTGTAGCCGAAGTCTGTTGTAAGTGTTATCAGATTCATTAAAATGCCACCCTAACTTTCCCGATAATTTCAGTTATATTGTTAAGCCCCCGGGCTTCTAAGTAAGCCATTAATCCAGTAATAATCTCAAGGGAAGCCGCCGGGTTGATAAAATTTGCCGTACCAACGGCTACTCCGCTTGCCCCTGCAAGAAAAAATTCGACTGCATCATTTGATGTAACAATTCCGCCCATTCCTATAACCGGAATCTTAACTGCATTACAGACCTGCCATACCATCCTTAGCGCCACAGGCCTGATTGCCGGGCCTGAGAGACCGCCTGTTATATTGCCGAGCCTGGGCCTCCATGTCTCAGTATCAATTGACATGCCAAGTAATGTATTAATCACAGATAAGGCATCAGCACCCTCTTCTTCACATACCCTTGCAAAAGAGGCAATATCAGTAACATTGGGTGACAATTTAATTATTATTGGCAGAGTTGTAGAACCCCTTACGGTGCGGACTACAAGCCGTGTTGCTTCTAAGTCAGTACCAAAGGCAATGCCGCCTTCTTTTACATTCGGGCATGATATATTTACCTCAAGCCCGTCAACCCCCTCTACTCCGTTGAAACGGCTTGCAACCTCTCCGTAATCCTCAATCGTGGAACCAAATATATTTACTATGACCCTTGTATCAAATTTTCTTAAAAAAGGAACCTTATCTTTAATAAATGAGTCCACACCGATATTCGGCAAGCCGATGGCATTCAACATGCCGGATGGTGTTTCACATATCCTTACAGGAGGATTTCCATTTGTTGGTTTCAGGGCTATCCCCTTTACAATAATTGCGCCAACCCTGTTCAGGTCACAGTATTTGGAAATATCCTCCCCGTATCCGGCAGTACCGGAGGCAAGCATCACAGGATTGCGGAGAGAAATCCCTGCTATATTAGTTGAAATATCCGTTTTCATCACTCATCACCCATAACTCATCACTCATTACACTTCTATATCCTTGCCATCAAACACCGGCCCATTCCTGCACACAAGAAAGTATCCGCTATTATCCTTCTTTTTCACAACGCATCCCATACAAAGGCCTATTCCGCAGGCCATGACTGACTCAAGAGAAACATAGGTATTAATACTCGCATGTTCTGTAAGTTCCAGAATCTTTTTTAACATTGGAGTGGGGCCGCAGGAGTAAACCGTGGTCCGTGTCTGTTGTCCGTGTCCGTTCAAAAGGCACGTATGCAGGGCATCTGTTACATATCCCTTTATTCCAGCCGAGCCGTCATTTGTGGTAAGGACAACTTCATTTGCAATCTTTTTCAATTCGTCAACACATAGCAGGTCTTCCTTACCTCTGCCGCCTAAGAACACCTTTATATTATTGTCAGCACCAGATGCCCTGATGGCCTCAATAAGACTCAGCATCGGGGCTACGCCTATTCCGCCGGCAACGATAATAACCTCATCCGAAAACAAACTTTCACCCCCCCTTGCCCCCCCTTTATAAGGGGAGGATGGGGGGGGTATGCTCATCAGAGGAAAGCCATTCCCAAGCGGACCAAGAAATTCAATATAATCACCTTTCCTTAAATGGGAGAGCAGGTCGGTACCTTTGCCGACTACTTTATAAATTATCTCGATACTCCCATCCAGCGCCTGACGGTGTATGCTGAATGGCCTGGAAAGAAGAGGGTCTGATAAGGAATCAGCAGCACACACCCTTATCATTACAAATTGTCCTGGTATTATATTTACTCTGACAGGGGGGAGAAAAATGAGTTTATAGTAAGTCCCCTGGAGACATGAATTTGAAAATACCCTTGCTTTCATTTTTGATGGCCTCGCAAAAACCTTTTTTCACCGCAGAGAACGCGGAGGATACGGAGGAAAATCTTTTATAATCAAAAAGTCCTCTCTGCGTCCTCTGCGGTAAATTTTGACTTTGTTGTTACGCCGCAATGACGAAGGATGCAGCGCAACGCCGCGCGCCCAGAGGGCGCCCGCTTTTTACGAAGCCGTCATTCTTCAAAGGAAATTCCCTGTATCTCATACTCTCTATCGCCGGCAGGTGCTTTTATGGTAACGATATCTCCAACCTTGCTTCCTATTAAGGCCTTTCCCACAGGTGAAGCTAACGATATTCTGCCATTCTTCAAATCTACCTCATCCTCACCCACAATCTTATATTTCTTATTCTCCCCTTTGAAGAGATCAAGAAGAGAAACTGTAGCTCCAAATACCACCTTATCAGAGGTAAATGATGATGAATCAATCACCTCAGCCGTAGCTATTTTATATTCCAGTTCCTGCATACGTCCTGCTATAAAGGACTGCCGTTCTTTTGCCGCTGAATATTCTGCATTTTCAGACAAATCACCATGTGCCCGTGCCTCAGCTATATCCTGTATATTCTTAGGGCGTTCTATCTTTTTGAGTCTCTCAAGCTCTTCCTTTAATTTATTAAACCCCTCTTTGGTCATCGGCCTCGTCATCGTTGCCCCTCCTGCTTACGGTTCACTGCTCACTGTTCACTATTTTTTATGGTACTCCTGTAAACTTCTTATTGAAATTGACCTGTCTTTCAAAGCCTCAATACCGCTTACAGCAGCCTTTGCCCCGGCCATAGTAGTGTAATAAGGAATACACTTTAGCAGGGTTGTTCTCCTTATTGAATAAGAATCATTTTTGGAATTTTCATCTCCAACCGTATTCACAACCATTGCAATGTCACCATTTTTTATATGATCCACTATATCAGGTCTGCCCTCCTTGACCTTGTTTACAAGGGTTACCGGTATCCCCTTTACAATAAGGAAATTAGCAGTCCCGCGGGTAGCCTCTATGTTAAAACCTGAATTAACAAGCTTAGCTGCTATCTCTACAGAGGCTGGTTTATCCTTATCCTTTACACTTATAAATACTGTACCGGATACAGGAAGTGCAAGGGAGGCAGCAGATTGTGCCTTAGCAAAGGCAGCGCCAAAATCCGTATCAATACCCATTACCTCACCTGTAGATTTCATCTCAGGCCCTAATAATGTATCAACTCCAGGAAATTTTGAGAACGGGAAGACAGCCTCTTTAACTGCAATGTGCTTTATCTCTTTTTCCCTGCTGAACCCTAAGTCTTTTAATTTTTTCCCCACCATAACCTTTGCCGCAAGCTGTGCTAAAGGAACACCTATGGCCTTGCTTACAAAGGGTACAGTTCTCGATGCCCGTGGATTTACCTCTAATACATACAATATATTTTCTTTAATTGCAAACTGAATATTCATAAGACCTATTACATTAAGCTCTCTTGCCAGTGCACAGGCCTGTTCTCTTATCTTATCTGTCATATCAGAAGAAATGGAAAAAGGTGGAATAGAACAAGCGCTATCCCCTGAATGAACCCCTGCCTCCTCGATGTGCTCCATTATGCCGCCGATTACAACATCATCTCCATCCGAGATTACATCAACATCCATCTCTATTGCATCTTCAAGGTATTTATCTATAAGCACCGGATGTTTGGGAGATGCCTTGACTGCATGGGTTATATATTCACGAAGCCCCTTTTCATCATAAACAATCTCCATGGCCCTTCCGCCCAGAACATATGAGGGTCTTACAAGTACCGGGTATGAAATCTTCTTTGCAATAACAACAGCCTCTTCTTCTGACCTTGCAATACCGCTGTCAGGCTGTCGGAGTTTGAGTTTGTCGAGTAACTCACTAAACCGCTCCCTGTCCTCTGCCCTGTCTATTGCATCAGGTGATGTCCCAAGTATTTTAACCCCTGCCCGTTCAAGAGGAACCGCAAGTTTTAACGGTGTCTGTCCTCCAAACTGTACGATTACGCCTACTGGTTTTTCCATGCGAATTATATTTAACACATCTTCTTCAGTTAACGGTTCAAAGTAAAGCCTGTCTGAAGTGTCATAGTCTGTACTTACAGTCTCAGGGTTACAGTTTACCATTATGGTCTCGTACCCTGCGTCTTTTAAGGCAAAGGCGCCATGCACACAACAATAATCGAACTCTATCCCCTGTCCGATCCTGTTTGGCCCGCCGCCGAGTATTATAACCTTCTTCTTATCCGTTGGCATTGCCTCACAATCTGCATGAGGCACAGCGGAGCCGGAAATATTATAGAACGGTCTCTCATATGTTGAATACAGATACGGTGTATGTGCCTCAAACTCCGCTGCACATGTATCCACCCTCTTATAAACCGGATATATCTCAAGACCCTCCCTGAGCTTTCTTACATCTCCATCAGTCGAGTCAATAAGCTCTGCAATCCTGTGATCAGAAAACCCAAATTCCTTTGCCATGCGTAGCATGTCTGGCAACTGACTTAATCCCCCCATTCCCCCCTTTTCTAAAGGGGGGTTAGGGGGGATTTGCCCAGCTAACTCTCTTATCTCCCCTTCAAATTCAACTATTTCTCTAATCTGCTCAAGAAACCACGGGTCAATGTTAGACAATCTGTAAATGTCCTCAACACTCATCCCGTATCTCATAGCGTCAGCAACATACCAAAGCCTCTCCCAGTTAGGTATCTTTAGCTTTTCTCTTATAAGCTCTTCAACCTCCAGATCTTGCTTCTGACTTCTTGCTTCTGACTTCTGACCCGCTGTCTCTTCAAATCCATACTTATCAATCTCAAGCGACCTTATTGCCTTTTGTAATGCCTCTTTAAATGTCCTGCCGATTGACATTACTTCACCGACAGATTTCATCTGTGTGGTCAGGGTCTGGTCAGACTGAGGAAATTTTTCAAAGGTAAACCTTGGGATCTTTACTACTACATAATCTATCATCGGTTCAAAGGATGCAGGAGTAACACGCGTAATATCATTCCTTATCTCATCAAGTGTATATCCCACGGAGAGTTTTGCTGCAATCTTTGCAATTGGAAAACCCGTTGCCTTTGATGCAAGCGCAGAACTTCGTGAAACCCTGGGGTTCATCTCGATGATGGTCATATCACCATTTGCCGGGTTTAAAGCGAACTGTATGTTAGACCCGCCTGTCTCTACCCCTATCTCACGGATAATCTTTATAGCAGCATCACGCATTATCTGATATTCCTTATCAGTAAGGGTCTGGGCCGGTGCAACTGTAATACTGTCACCCGTATGGACACCCATCGGGTCAAAATTTTCTATAGAGCAGATTATTACCACATTATCAGAAAAATCCCGCATTACTTCAAGTTCATATTCCTTCCATCCAAGAAGTGACTGTTCGATCAGGATTTCTTTCATCGGGCTTGCATCAAGCCCCCATTTTACAACCTCCTGATACTCTTCGATATTATATGCCACGCCGCCGCCTGTGCCGCCCATGGTAAAAGAAGGTCTGACAATAACAGGAAATCCAATATCTTCAGCAATATTCAGCGCCTCCTCTAAGGTCCTGGCAACGCCGCTGTGGGGCACAGAAAGTCCTATCTTTATCATCGCCTTCTTGAACTTCTCCCTATCCTCTGCCTTATCAATGGAATCGTACTTTGCACCTATAAGTTCCACACCGTATTTGTCTAAGACCCCTCTGCGGAAGAGTTCGGATGCAACATTCAATGCAGTCTGCCCTCCCATAGTAGGCAGGAGTGCATCAGGTCTTTCCTTTTCAATAATCATCTCTATAATTTCAGGTGTTATAGGCTCTATATAGGTGCTGTCTGTAAACTCCGGATCAGTCATAATGGTCGCAGGATTACTATTTATCAAAACCACCTGATACCCCTCTTCCTTAAGGGCCTTGCACGACTGAGTCCCGGAATAATCAAACTCACAAGCCTGTCCAATGACAATGGGGCCGGAACCTATTATAAGTATCTTATGTATGTCAGTACGTTTAGGCAATCTCTTTCTCCTTAAATCAACTGCTATATCCCTGCGGCATTCTTTAGTATTACACTATCTGTCATTCCTACGAAAGTGGGAATCCAGAACCATGACATAGCGCTGGATTCCCGTTTTCACGGGAATGACAACATTGCCTAACTCATCATTCGTCTAAACCTCTCAAACAGATACCACGAATCATGCGGACCAGGAGAGGACTCAGGATGATATTGAATAGAAAAAATCGGATACCTCTTGTGACGCATCCCTTCTACTGTATTGTCATTCAAATTTATATGTGTGAGCTCAGCATCACTTCCAATGGAATCTAAGTCTAATGCAAAGTTGTGATTCTGTGCGGTTATCTCTACCTTCCTTGTTGAGAGATCCATCACAGGCTGATTACTGCCATGATGTCCGAACTTCAATTTATATGTCTTTCCCCCAAGGGCAAGCCCCAATATCTGATGACCTAAGCAGATTCCGAATATTGGTTTCTTTCCAATAAGTTTTCTAATATTATCTATGCCATATGTTACAGCTTCAGGGTCACCAGGGCCATTTGATAAAAGGATACCGTCCGGGTTCATTGATAAGA
>JAHFER010000024.1 GCA_023248365.1 Nitrospirota bacterium | reverse complement strand
CACGAAAGTGGGAATCCAGTTTTTTCAATGTGTTACAATACCTCTGGATTCCCGTTTGCACGGGAATGACGACTCTTGCAAGAGCCTCAATGGTTAATAGCTATAAGTTATCAGTGAAAATTGCTCAGCAATTTTCCTGGCGGAGAGGGTGGGATTCGAACCCACGGTACCGTTGCCAGTACACATGCGTTCCAGGCATGCCCCTTCAGCCGCTTGGGTACCTCTCCGATCCAATGTGTAATTTTAGGGGAAATGACCTGACAGGTCAAGGAATAAATTATTTTGATTTGCGGGGGCTATTTTCCCTTCTGCCGCCCCTCATTGTGGAAACAATCTCTTTGATCGCCTTTGACCGTTCAGTCCTGTCCTTAATCTCTTTTATTACCTTTGTGCGCGCGTTTTTAACATTCTCAAGCCGCTTCGCAAACTCAGGCCCATACAGCTTCTGCAACTCTTCACGAATCTCTTTTGCAATGGCAGGACTCGCGCCACCGGTAGAGATAGCAACTGTGAGCAATCCCCTCTGAAAGACCGCAGGTGTAATATAGTTACATAGGGCAGGAGTATCAACAACATTGACAAGTTTATTGGCCGCTGAGGCATCCTCAGCCACCTTTTGATTTATCTCTTCATAATCTGTAGCGGCAATCACAAGAAATGCCGGATCAATATCTTCAGCTTTGTAATCACGTTTAACATGCGTAATCTGCCCCTTCGCATGAACATCCTTAAGCCCCTTTGTAATCATAGGCGCTACAACAGTAACATCAGCGCCTGCCTTGATAAGCGCCTCGCATTTCCTTTCTGCAACACTGCCTCCGCCCACAACAACGCACTTTTTCCCTGTAAGGTCTAAGAATATTGGAAAGTAATTTTTCTTCTCTTCAACAGTATCCATAATGGGAAAGAATTATAGCAAAGGCCTGTAAAAGAAACAACATATTTAAATCAAAAAATAGAAAATCTAAATAGATATGGCATATTATGCTGAATAAATGTATGATATCAGGCTTAAACAAATAATAGAAAAGGAATTTAAACGTGGAAAAACTAAGATTTGAAGATTTAAATTTGTCAAAAGAGATACAGAAGGCAGTTATGGAAATGGGTTTTGAAGAAGCCACTCCGATCCAGTCACAATCCATTCCATATCTTTTAGAAGGAAGAGATGTGATCGGACAGGCACAGACAGGCACAGGAAAGACAGCGGCATTTGGTATTCCTATATTAGAGATGATAGACCCGCTTTCCAGAATGTTACAGGCGGCAATTGTATGCCCTACAAGAGAGCTTGCCATCCAGGTGGCAGAGGAAATTAAGAAACTCGCAAAGTATAAAAGGGGCATAGAGATTCTTCCCATCTACGGTGGCCAGCCGATAGATCGCCAGTTTATTGCATTAAAAAGGGGTGTACAAATTATTATTGGTACACCCGGCCGGATCATGGACCATATGAAACGCCGCACCCTGAAGATGGAAGGTTTAAAAATGGTGGTACTGGATGAGGCAGACGAGATGCTGGACATGGGATTCAGGGATGATATTGAGGCGATATTAAAACAGACCCCAAAGGAGAGACAGACTATCCTTTTCTCTGCAACTATGCCTAAGGCCATCTTAGAATTGACAAAAAGATACCAGAATAATCCGCAGATGATAAAGCTGGTACATAAAGAGATGACTGCTCCTAAAATTGAGCAGGTCTATTATGAAGTCAAAGAACATGCAAAGGCAGATACCTTCTCCCGTCTTATTGATGCCTATAATCTGAAATTATCACTTGCGTTCTGTAATACAAAAAAACGCGTTGACGAACTGGTGGAGACACTCAAGGCAAGGGGATACCAGGCTGAAGGCCTGCATGGAGATTTGAGCCAGTATCAAAGAGACAGGGTTATGTCGAGATTCAGAAAAGGGGTTATTGAGATCTTAGTGGCAACAGATGTGGCAGCCCGCGGAATTGATGTGGAGGATATAGAGGCCGTATTCAATTATGATGTCCCTCAGGATGAAGAATACTATATACACAGGATCGGAAGGACAGGCAGGGCAGGAAAAACAGGACGCGCATTTACCTTTGTGGTTGGCAGAGACATTTATAAGATGAAGGATATTCAGAAATATACCAATGCAAAGATTAAATTGGCTAAAGTACCATCAGTAAGTGATGTGGCAGAAGTTAAGACAACCATCCTGTTAGACAAGATAAAAGGGGCCATAGAGGAAGGACATCTGGGGAAATACGTCAGCCTGGTAGAAAGAATAGTTGAGGAAGAGTACACCTCATTGGATATTGCCGCAGCCTTGTTAAAGCTATCCATGGATGAAAAGCCTGAAAAGGCTAAAGAAGGGATGAGGCAGGATAGCGACGATGAGCTTAAGGATACCGGCGCCAAACACGGAATGGTGAGGTTTTTTATCAATATAGGTAGTGAGCAAAGGATACAGGCAAAGGATATTGTAGGGACTATAGCCAATGTAACAGGCATTCCCGGAAAGGCAATCGGAGCCATTGATATATTTGATGCCTATACATTTGTAGAAGTGCCCAAAGAATTAGCAAAAGATGTACAACGGGGCATGAAAGATACTAAGATTAAAGGCAGAAGGATTAACATGGAAATTGCCAAGCCCAAAAGCTCAAGGGACAGGGATTACTGAGACTTAATTGACTTGTTAACTATAAGTAACAAGCTGCCGAATTAGTGTACGTTATGGAACCAGAAAAAACTAACTTACGCCTTGCACTTGACCGTTTTTCCACCAATATAAATCTGATAAAGTCTCCTGATATAATAGAACAGGGCATTTTAAAAGATTTCCAGGATCAATCAAAGCCTGTAAACTTAATTACCATGGGCAAAAAAAAATGGGCTGCCAAAATGACGCACTTTGACAAAGAATACCTATATGTAATAGCCCCGCCGGCGCTACAGGCACAAATAGGGGCGCTCATCCTTGTAGAATTTACAACAGCTAATGGCAACTATATAATGCAGGCAATTTTAAGCAGATATATAATTCAACCCCGCTCATTCAATAATAGCTCCCTTATCTTAAGTCTTAAGTTTCTGGACCCAAGAAGCTACAAGCGGTATCCGGCTCCTTTCGAGACCAATATATATTTCTCAATTTTAGATCAGAATGCCTCATGGATACATGATGAAAAGTCTTTTATTGTTCGAACGATGGAGCACATAGAGGGAGATCAACCGGGGATTTCCATCACAGAGACTATCGGAATGAGTCAGTGGGCAAACGAAATCGGGCAGGATGCCTTTTCTTACTTAGATAAAGAGATGGAAGAATTAAAAACAGGTATGCTGAATGGTAAACTTGACAATATATCTCTTGGTGGATGTGCATTAAAGGTGGCAGACAAAAACATAGCATCCAATTCAATACTGTTTGTGTCTTTCATTATTGACATTGAAGGCACTGCCTATAAATATAAGCATCTTGAAGCTTCATTATTTGCAATCGTATGTAATGTTATTCCTATGGAAGGAAACTTGCGCAAATATGGTTTAAGCTTTGTCAGCCAGCTTGATCAAAAAACTCTGGGTGATTTCCTGGAGAAATTAACAGAGCCTGCCAGGCCCTTAGTCACTCAGATATAGGGCAGATATAGGGGGACATTCATAATAATTTAATCCGGTTCCACCTGTCTTTTACAGGTTCTTGTTTACCTGCCTCGGCCCTTGCTTTGGGAAAATAAAAACAAAATATACAATAGCAATTAAGACCGGTAGTATGCTTAACACCTGCCCCATAGACAATGGGAACGATTCAGGCAGGACATGAAGGTCCTTCCGGAATTCAATAATAAATCTCCCGGTAAAATAAAGAATCATATAGAGAAACAAAAAAAATAATGGCGGTAACTTCTGGTAATATTTTTTATAGATTAAGTACAACATAATAAATATTGCGGCATTTAAGGCAGCTTCATAAAGCTGTGCAGGATGACGCGGAAAATCCTCTCCCAACCTCTTAAAAACTACTCCCCAATTTCCACCAGTGGGAACACCGACAATCTCTGAATTAAAGAAATTCCCTATCCTTACACAGGCGGCGGTGACAGGAAAACCAAGCACAAAGGCATCTGCATATTTTGCAAACCTTATCTTGTGAGTCTTACACCAGATGAGGTAGGCAACAAAAACCCCTATGGTCGCGCCATGACTTGATAATCCGCCATTCCATATCTTAATCATCTCAGAAGGATTGCTGAAGTAATATCCTGGCTCGTAAAATAGGATCTCACCAAGCCTTGCACCGATAATCAGTCCAAAGAACAGATAAGTAATGCCTGTTTCCGCATCAGATACAGGATATTTTTCTCTTTTAAATATCCATCTGACTAAAAGATAATTTAGTGTAACTCCGGCAGAAAAGAGCAGCCCATACCAGCGAATACTCAGCGATCCAAGATTTATCATCACAGGAGAAAGATTATGAATAAAAATCATATTTTTAATACCCTTTGTTTTAAATTTCAGTTATAATCAGATTCAAGTTGAGCGATTTTAAAACCACAGTAAATTCAAGTAGTCCTCTGCGTTCTCTGTGGTGAATCGCCTTTTTTAATTTGCAAATCATTTTAAACCTTAGACAAGAGAGTGTAAAGAGGTAATATGAACGGCAAAGTATCTTTACAATGCCTCGGCGCCGCAAAGACCGTAACAGGGTCAAAGCATCTGCTCAGGACGCCGGAGCTGAATATCCTTATTGATTGCGGACTTTTTCAGGGTATAAAATCACTGCGTTTAAAGAACCGTGAACCCCTGCCTGTTGATGTAAGCGACATCCGGATTTTATTGCTTACACATGCACACTTGGACCACACCGGTTATATCCCTTTGTTAGTCAAGAATGGATTCAAAGGCAAAATACTTATGACACCGCCTACAAGGGATTTAACTGAACTCATCTTGCGGGACAGTGCAAAGATTCAGGAAGAAGATGCAGAGCGGGCTAACAGGAATGGATACAGCAAACACAAACCCGCTATGCCTTTGTACACTGAACAGGATGTGGAAGAGGCCCTTAACTATTTCGAAACTCATAATGATGAGGAATGGCTTACCTTATCAAAGAATATTAAATTTCGTTACCGGAAAAATGGTCACATACTTGGTTCCGCCTTTATAGAGATTGAATGTTACGGAAAGAAGATCCTTTTCTCAGGTGATTTTGGAAGAAGGATTTCTGAAATTTTAGATCCACCTTCTGTCATCAGAGAGGCTGATTATCTGATAATGGAATCTACTTATGGAAATCGTCTGCACGACCCCGCCCCGCCTGAGGAACACCTTGCAAGGGTGATTAACAACACAATTCATAAACAGGGGAATTTGTTAATACCGAGTTTTGCTGTCGGCAGGGCACAGGAAGTTATGCTGATGATAAATAAGCTGAAAGAGGAAAGAAAGATTCCGGATATCCCGGTTTATCTTGATACCCCTATGGGTGCGGATGCCACAGACATCTTGTGCAGATACACAGAATGGCATAAGTTATCAGACCATCAGTGTATGGATATTTGGAATAACATAACTATCAACAGAGAATCTAAGAGGACGATTGCAATAATTAATCAAAGGGGTAGTAAAATCATTATTGCAGCAAGCGGTATGCTGACCGGCGGAAGGGTTCTGGAATATCTTGAGCATTACGTCGGCGATAAAAGGAATACCATTCTGCTGGCGGGCTATCAGGCAGAAGGCACACGCGGAAGGGCGCTTGAAGAAGGGGCACATGAGATAAAGATGCACGGCCGATATTATCCCATCAAGGCCGAGGTTGAAGAAATCACCTCCCTTTCTGCACATGGTGACCAGAAGGAGATGCTGGATTGGATGAAAAATATTGAAACAAAACCAAAGGGGATCTTCCTCATTCATGGGGAATCAAATGCACTGGAGGCCTTCAGGGTTAAGATAAAAGATGAAATCCAGGTGGAGGCAGTTATCCCCAATCAATACGAAGAGATTGAACTTTTTAAGCTATAACAGTACCCTGTTTATTAAGAAACCCGCTGCTGCACCGCCAAATACAAGCCAGGCAGAGTTGACCTTGAAACGCAGCAGAAGTACCGCTGATATAAACGATAGAAGTACTGTAACCGGGTCAACAAGCGCAGCTCTTCCAAGATACCAGGTTACGTAGGCCATCAAACCCAGAGAAGCCACATTTACACCATCCAGTAGACCTGATGCCCATGGTGAGTTCCTGAGCCGGGGGATAAAGGGACTGCTTATGGCAACAAAAATAAATGAGGGGAGAAATATCCCGATGGTGGCGAAAACAGATCCAGGGATGCCGCCAAGGATGTAGCCGATAAAGGTGGCTGTCGTAAATACAGGGCCTGGAGTAATCTGGCCGATGGCAACCGCATCTATAAGCTGTTTGTCAGTAAGCCAGCCGAGGCGGGTTACGAAATCGGCATGAAGAAAGGCAAGCAGCACATAGCCGCTGCCATAAAGCACAGCCCCTATTTTCAGAAAATTAAGGAACAATAATGCAGAGCTGAATGGTATTGTATAAGCAGCAGACGCTGCGACTCCTTTAAGGGTGGTACCAAGCAAGGCATACAGTCCCTTGCCTTTCAGCCGCTTCATGTTATCCACTACCATTAGGATTAATCCACCTGATATAAGGAGCATGAGCTGGTTTATGTTTATAAAACACCCGGCTATGACGAGGAGGCCGACTACTGCTGTGAGCGGGCCTTTAACAGCCTTCTTCCCCAATCCCCAGAGCGCCTGGAGGATTATAACAATAATTACAGGCTTTACCCCGTAAAGGAACCAGCCCGCCTCAGGTGTTGCTCCATAGCGCACATAGACCCATGCGAGCGCCATAGTCATGAGTATAGCGGGCGACATGAAGCATATGCCGCCGAGTATCAGCCCGGGATACCCGGCCCGAAGGAACCCTATGTGTATGGCCATCTCTGTAGAGTTCGGACCTGGTATTAGATTTGTTACCCCAAGAAGATCAAGAAAACCCCGGTCATCAAGCCATTTTCTCCTGTTTACCACTTCGGTATGCATGATGCCTATATGAGCAGCAGGTCCCCCAAAGGCGATAAAACCAAGTTTAAGAAAAAGGATAGCGACTTCGGCCAATCTTTTTGAAGAAACGTGCGTTGCGGAATAGTGATTTCTTTTCATGGCTCCGGAACAAGATACCAGTGTAAAGTATTTAAAGTCAATTTGATTTTATATATTTGAAGCCAAATAGAATAATGGGATATAATCAATAAACGGGAGGAATAAGATATGGCAAAAATAGTGATAATAGGCGCTTCCACAGGGGGATTGCCTGCGGCGTATGAGATAAGGGGGCTTCTTGATTCTACCCATGATGTTACAGTCATCTCAAACACGGAGACCTTTACCTTCGTACCCTCAAATCCCTGGGTTGCTGTAGGATGGAGGACACGAAAAGATATAACCTTTCCATTAAGACCATGCCTTGAGAAAAAAGGGATAAGGTTTATAGCTGAAGCCGCAGTTAAGATTGACCCAGTTAAAAATGAGGTAACCACAGTTGCAGGCAACGTGATTCCTTACGATTATCTTATTATAGCTACAGGGCCTAAATTAGCATTTGAAGAAATAGAGGATCTTGGGCCTGAGGGAAATACCATTTCTATCTGCACGGTTGATCATGCCGAAAGGGCATATGAGGAGTACAAAAGGCTCCTTGAGGAACCGGGGCCGGTTATTATCGGTGCAGCACAGGGGGCCTCCTGTTTTGGCCCTGCCTATGAATTCAGCTTCATCATTGACTCAGACCTTCGCAACAGGAGGATTAAAAAGAAGTTTCCAATAACCTTTGTCACACCAGAGCCTTATATAGGCCATATGGGAGTCGCCGGCGTTGGTGATTCCAAAGGACTTCTGGAACATGAATTCAGGGAAAGAGATATCAGGTGGCATACAAATACTAAGATAAAAAAGGTTGAACAAGGAAAGATGATAATTGAAGTACTGAATGAAGGTGAGAAGGAAATTCCATTTAAATATTCAATGATCATCCCTGCGTTTAAAGGGGTTGACGCAGTCGCACAGGTGGAAGGCCTGTGTAATCCCAGAGGCTTTGTAATAGTAGATTCTTTCCAGAGGTCTCCTAAATACCAGAATATATATGCAGTCGGGGTCTGTATCGCAATCGCGCCGGTTGAGGCCACGCCTCTCCCAACAGGAGTACCAAAGACCGGATACATGATAGAGTCAATGGTTTCAGCAGCAGTTCATAATATCAAGGCCTCAATCAAAGGTGAAGCCGTCTCTTCAAAACCAACATGGAACGCCATTTGCCTTGCAGACATGGGAGATACCGGCATTGCCTTTGTTGCCATGCCGCAGAACCCTCCAAGGGATGTTACATGGGCAAAGAAGGGCAAATGGGTACACCTTGCAAAAGTAGGATTTGAAAAATATTTTATCCATAAGATGAAAAAAGGGGACAGTGAACCTTTTTATGAAAAGATGATCCTTAGAGCGTTAAATATTAAAAAGATAGAATAACCATGAGGAGGCTTGCAATGGAAAAGATAAGGGCTGAATACTTTACAGATCCATTATGTTCCTGGTCGTGGGGCAATGAACCCAATTACCGGAAACTCAGGGAAGAGTTTGGCGAGCAGATCCTATGGAGACACCGCATGGGCGGTCTAATGGGAAAATGGTCAGAGGATTTCTATGACCCTCTTTACAAGTTGTCCGGCGGGGATGCAGAGGCAATGGCAAAACATCAGGAAGAGACCTCAATAAAAACAGAGATGCCTGTTGACCCAAGTTTCTGGTTAGAAAATCCTCCGGCATCTTCTCATCCGGCATGTATAGCAGTGAAGGCAGCCAGCTTTCAGGGCGCAGAATTGGAAGACACATTCCTGCGAAGAATTCGTGAAGGATTTCTCACGGAAAAGAGGCAGTTAGACAATAAAGAGGCATTGTTAAAACTGGCCGGAGAGGTTACCAGCATAAATGTGGAAAGATTGCGTAAGGATATTGACAGTGATGCTGCAAGGCAGGCATTCCGTGAGGACTGGGAAGCAACCCGTCATCCTGTGCCGGAGGCCAGGGATACAAAGGTGACAGAGGGACATTTGAGATATTCCTTTCCTGCGCTGCTTATTACAAACGATTCAGGTGCATACAGGATTCTCGATGGAGATAATAGTTATGATGATTACCTGAGGGCCATAAAAGAACTTGCTCCGGAAATTAAGCGGGGCACACCGCCTGATGTTGAAACATTTGTGAGAAAGTACAGACATGTTTCAACGAAAGAGGTCTGCGTGGTCTGCGAGGTATCAAGGGAAGAAGCTGAGAGCATATTAGAGAAACTATTGAAGGCTTCAATTGTGAGGAAGCGGCCTGTGGGGCATTTTTGCATGTGGGAATACCTGTAAATTAGCCCTTTATAACTTCCTCTGCTGCACCCACATCTCCTTTTCTGACTAAGATTTTCACCTCTCCCATTCTGCCGATATTCACAGGATAAGGAGATACCTTTGATGACTTCATTACTACTTGTATTCCTCCGCTCTCCAACAGGTCTTTTATCATCTCTGCTTCAATAGAATCGTATGTAACAAATACTTCTACCCATTCTTCACTCATATATCTTTAACCATTTCTTTCAATGTCTTGAACATAGTTGTAAAGGTGTGAATGATATATTAACATAGAGTTCAGCAATTTGAACATATTATAAAAATTATATAGAATAAAAATGTCATAAAATAGATCAACCTTTAAAGGAGCTTCTAACGCATGAATAAAGAATCAATTTTGAAACAGACTGAAGAATATGTAAGGAAAAAGATGGAGGATGAAAGCTCAGGCCATGACTGGTGGCATGTTTACAGGGTTTGGAAGACGGCAGTCCATATTGGTGAACAGGAAAAGGCCGACCTTTTTACTGTCCAGCTTGGGGCACTCCTTCATGATATTGCGGATCATAAATTTCATGGCGGTGACCTTACAGTCGGCCCTCGGGTTGCAAGAGAATGGCTTGAGGGACTTAAAGTTGAAGAAGGTGTAATCGCGCATGTTTGTGAAATAATCAATGAGGTGTCTTTCAAAGGCGCTGGTGTTGAAACACGTATGCATTCTTCTGAAGGGATGGTGGTTCAGGATGCCGACCGTCTGGATGCCATTGGTGCAATCGGCATTGCCAGGGCCTTTGCCTACGGCGGCTACAAAGGATTAGCAATATATAATCCTGATATTAAACCGGCAGAACATGAGACCTTTGAACAATATAAAAACAACAAAGGCCCCTCCATCAACCACTTTTATGAAAAACTCCTTTTATTGAAAGACCTCATGAATACTAAAACCGCAAAGAAGATGGCCGAAGAGCGGCACCGATTCATGGAACAGTATTTAGACAGGTTTTTTAAGGAATGGGAAGGGGAGGAATAAATCCTAACTCTCCTCAAACCCATGTGTCCTGAATTTTAGAGTCCGGCCTTTGTGCCTGTTCGTGTTCATTCTTGGTTAATTCCCCTATTTATTTTTATACAGAACTTATCACCTTCAGATCACTGAAATACGTTTTATATATTCCCCGATCCCTTGAAAGCAAAATATCCGCTTGCACCAGCGCATGAGCGCCTATAATAAAATCACTCAGCACCCTTTGACGAATCGGTATGATAGCTCCGCAGTAAGAACATAAGTGGCTTACCTTTTTACTGCATTTCGGGCAGCTAATGTTACGGCTTCTGTTCTTAGAATAGTGCAGCCACCTCTCCCCTGCAAGGCATAGGGATTTTTCATTTGAACCGGTTAGCCTGATTCCTGTTTCTGAAAGAAAACTATTGAGCTCGTCACCAGATGCAAATTGTGAGGCAAGTTCTGCATACACAATTTCGCAGATTACAAGACGGCCTTTTTCAAGATAGGCTTCCAGCAGACTTTTCGATCCTTTCATATGTTCTTCATTGGGAATAAGCATATCAAGAAGGATATTGGTATCAACTGCAGAGATCATTCACCCCTCAAATCCCTGATAATGTCGTCTGTTTTCTTTCCTTTCTGACGATGGAGTTTCCCTGCCCATTTATCAAACGGAGACTTCGTTACCGCCTTTTTTATAAACACTATACCATCTTTTTCTTCAAACCCGACATCTTCACCCGGATGTACTCCAAGCTTTTCCCTGACCTTTTTGGGAATGGTTATCTGCCCTTTTGATGTTACTTTTGCAACTATCATTGTCTGCCTCCTGGTAAGGAATTATTTTCCTTACTTTTAGTGTAAGGAAATGGTAAGTTCCTGTCAATCTAAAAAATCCGGGTTTATTACTCTGAGAATTCCATTGAGTAGATCGGCAGGGTTGGGGGGGCAGCCTTTTATATAGGCATCAACGGGTAGCACCTTGTCAACACCGCCGAGGGATGCGTAGCTGACGCCGAATATCCCTCCATTGTAGCCGCAGTCACCTACTGCAACAACAAGCTTGGGCGGGGGCATGGCGTTGTAGGTTCTGCGGAGGGCGATCTCCATGTTTCTTGAGACCGGGCCGGTGACAAGAAGCAAGTCTGCAAATCTTGGAGATGCGGTGAAGTGAATACCAAAACGTTCGCAGTTATAAATCGGGTTGCTCAGGGCCTGGATCTCCAGTTCGCACCCGTTGCATGAGCCTGCATCCACAAACCTTATTGTAAGGCTCCTCTGGAATCGCCTTAGTATATCCTTTTCCAGCCTGGCGCCAACGATCTCAATCTCCGCCTCTGTCTCAGCAGGAAGCGGCTCTGTGACAACGCCGGTTCTGAATATCTGATGAAGAATTTTTAACAATTAACTAACTCCTTTATTTACCTTTTTAGTATCCTACATATAAAACTTGAAAAACTAAAAATAACCACAGAGACACAGAGGCACGGGAGAAATCAAAAATTAAATTTTTGAATTTTACTCTGAAATTTTTAATTATAAACTTTTATTTTCTCTGTGTCTCAGTGCCTCTGTGGTTACATTCTTTACAAATCATGTCCTGAATAGGACAGATTAAAGCTTTTATTGCAAAGCGGAAAATCAGGCACTATGTTTCCGTGTATCGCCTGTTCAACGGCAAGCCAGTTTACACTGGAAGGGTCCCTGACCATACACCTGTTTATCTCACCCTTTGGCCCTGATTGAATCCAGTAAACTATCTCCCCCCTCCACCCTTCAACTACGGCAAAACCCTTACTGTCCGCCGCCGGCAAATCAAAACCGGACTTGATTCTACCGGAAGGAAGTAATCTCAATATCTTACTTATAAGGTCTATAGAATCCCTTACCTCTTCTACTCTTACCCATGTCCTCGAATGGACATCCCCTGATTGAAGTACTGTCATATTTGGGACGATCCGGTCGTATGGAGGAAACGGATTTTGTATACGGCAATCAAGTGACTGACCGCTGGCCCTGGCAGTAATGCCAACCACACCAAGCTCTTTAGCCTTGTCAGGGGTAAGT
>JAHFER010000254.1 GCA_023248365.1 Nitrospirota bacterium | reverse complement strand
AGAGTGCCTAATATAAAAAGAGGCACGGCCTCCTTCAGATACCAGCTTATCCTTGAAAAAGTTTTAAATATAATATTAGTAAGCACAGGCAGCCTGAGCGGGGGAATGTCAAAGACAAAATCAGACTGATCCCCTTTTATTACTATTGAGGCAAGAAACCCAACTAAAAAAAGTATAAAAACAACAATAGCAATCCAGAGTAGAGTAACCAGAAATGATACGCTTCCAAGCATTCCCAGAATAACCCCAAGTTGTGCAGAGCATGGTACTCCAAGGGCAAGCAAAAGAGTCACTATAATTCGTTCTTTCTTTGTTTCCATAATCCTTGCGGTAAGGGTTGCCATTGTATCGCACCCAAGTCCCAGAACCATTGGAAGTACTGCCTTGCCATGAAGCCCCATCAGTTTGAATATCTTATGCACCATAATAGCAAGCCTGGGAAGATACCCGGAATCCTCAAGAATTCCAAAGGCTATAAAGAATGTGCCGACTATTGGCAGTATTATTGCGATTGAATAGGTAAGGGCCATTGTAATTATACCGTATTCTCCAACTAAGAGATCCTTAAAAAACGAATCAGGGATAAAGGTGGCCACTAAATATGTCAGATACGGATTTATGTAACCGCCGAAGACTTTATGTTCAAGAAGGTCTACGAGGGTCTGAGCCCCGAACACCCCCACAAACTCGTACATAAGAAAAAGTACAACTGCAAGAACGGGTATTCCCCATACCGGGTCCATAGCCCATCTTCCCAAACGTGCGGCAAGATGTAAGGCAATGGCGCTTCCCTCTGCCTGATGTTTTGAAGTTACCTCTGAAAAGATATTCTGGCATACCTTCATCCTCTTCTGACTAATTACATAACCGAGAGGCTCAAAAAATTTACCCTGAATTTCCCTGCGAACAGATTCAATATTACTTATATCTGAGGCAGATATCCGGGTACTAAGCCATGGCCTGAGACTTTCATCTCCGGCAATGAGCATAAGGGCAATAGCTCGTTTTGATATATTGGACTCAGGAAGAATGTTCTCTAACTTTTTTACGCCCTCCTCAATTATTACTCCATAATTTATATTTATTGAAGGGTACTTTTTATCAGAAAGGGCCTCCCTTAGCTCTTTTAGCCCCTTCCTTTCCACACCTACTGTAGGAATAACCGTTGCCCCTATAGAAGCGGCAAGCCTCGTTATATCCACATCTATCCCACGGCTTCTTGCCTCATCCCACATATTAAGAACGAGCACAAACGGAAGTCCCATCTCTGCAAGCTGGATACTAATCAGGAGTCCCCGGTTTAAGTTCTTTGTGTCAGCCACCTGGACAACAAGACGGATATTTTCACTCAGGAGTATATTCCGGGACACGACCTCATCTTCTGACATTGGAATAAGGGAATTCACTCCAGGGGTGTCAATGACAGTGGTATCTATCCCATTGATTGTAGTGTTGCCGGATGTAATAGTTACTGTAGTTCCGGAATAGTTTGAAACCGTTGCATATCTGCCGGTAAGAAGACCAAATATAACACTCTTCCCTACATTTGGATTTCCAACAATTATAAGCTTTTTATCAGCGGTTACAGTAGCAGTTCCATGGTTATGCATGTATAATGTATTTCACTGTCGGCTTAGTAATAAGCAGGGTGCAGACCTTTTTGATACTGGTTATCACTTTCAATTTGATAAATTTTATATTATATTAATGGGCATGTCAATCACAAAATGAACTCATATCTCATTGCAATATTTATATCCTATATTTTCATAACAGGTCTTAGTTACTGTATTGAGTATCTTAATCTAACCAATCTCAAAAAATATGGTTTCCTTATTCCCGCTGAATTTAAGGGTTACATAGACACGGATTTGTTAAACAAAACACGAAACTACACCATTGAGCAGACAATATTCGGGATTATTTCATCCGGTTTCAGCGATATAATTCTCCTGATCTTTGTTTTTGGAGGGCTTCTTGACAGGTATAATTCATGGATAGTCTCAATAAACCAAAACTTTATTATCTCAGGATTAGTATTCTTTCTCCTTCTTGTCTTCTCTGAAACAATACTATCAGTCCCATTTGAGCTTTACAGCCTGTTCAGGATTGAAAATAAGTACGGGTTTAATACCATGGCATGCGGCCTCTGGATTTCAGATAAGATAAAATCTCTGATAGTATCCACTATCCTGATGGTCATTGTTATCTCAGCAGGCCTGTTCCTTATTCAGTATAGTCAAAGGCTCTGGTGGTTATGGTTATGGTGTTTCTTTCTCGCATTCAGTTTATTCATGATGTACATATCGCCATATGTAATAGAGCCGCTTTTCAATAAATTTACCCCTGTAGATAATGAAGCACTATTGGAGAGCATTCGGAATTTATTGCAAAAAGTGGGGATACAGGTAAGCAAGGTCTTTAAGATGGACGCATCACGCAGGACTAAGCACACCAATGCCTATTTTACAGGCATAGGAAAGGTAAAACGGATCGTCCTGTTCGACACGCTGATTGAAAACATGGAACCTGAGGAACTTACGTCAGTGCTTGCGCATGAGGCAGGTCACTGGAAAAGGAGACATCTGTTAAAGAACATAATCCTTACAGAAGGTATTGCGTTAATTGTAATCTTTATATCTTTCAAAATACTTCAGAGCGACATACTCCTCAATATCTTTAATATTAAAGAGGGGACATTCTTTGCAAAAATTGTAATATTAGGCATAATCGGTTCTATAGTATCATTCCCCTTCTCTCCTGTTTTTATGTATATCTCCAGAAGGTATGAAAACGAGGCAGACAGATTTTCTTATGAACTTACAGGAAACCACCAGGGCATGATAAGCGCCCTGATAAAACTCTCAAAGGATAACCTCTCAAACCTCCATCCACATCCCCTCTATGTCATATTCCACTATTCACATCCGCCGGTGCTGGAGAGGATAAGGCGGCTCAGGGATAGCGCTCCTTGATAATGACATTCTTAGTCCAGCTTATTTTTGCAACCAATGGCTGCAGTTTTTGATCGTTTTTATATGTCAGATAAAATGTCCGCATATTCCATAGGTTTCTGGCAGTGACCCCTTTTTGCAGGTCTTTTGCCAGGGTCTTCACAATTGAATTGCCACAGACCGCTGTCCTAATTAAATGTGTCTGCCCCCTTTTACTCATCCTAATCTCAGCTTCTTTTTTAACTCATCATGACTAAGCCATTTCTTGTTTTTCACCTTGACTTCGTGGGCAGAATAATAATCCGACTTATCTTCTTCAATCTCTTTCAATCTCATGTATTCTTTGTAATCCAGAATTACGGCCACCGGTTTGCTGTCTTCCTCAATAATCTGTGTTTTAATCATTGTATGCCTCCTGTCTATGCTTTATTTCATATATTGACATGGTTGTTCCATTATCTTCAAATATGACCCGATAGT
>JAHFER010000253.1 GCA_023248365.1 Nitrospirota bacterium | reverse complement strand
TGACTATCTCCCTGACAGGCCGCTTGAATATAAAAATAAAAAGGGGATTCAGGATGCCCATGAGGCAATAAGACCGACCTCTGTTGAAAACACACCTGAAAGGATAAAGGAATACGTTGACAGGGACACCTACAATCTCTACAAACTCATCTGGAACCGATTTGTTGCATGCCAGATGAACCCTGCCATTATGGATACAATAACTGTTGATATTACTGCCGGTGAATACCAGTTGCGTGCTACAGGTTCTGCAATAAAATTCCCCGGTTTTATGAAACTGTATCAGGAAGAGAAGGAAGAATCTGAAATCTCCAGTGATGAAGCTGAGGAGGGAGTTATTCCGCAGTTAACTGAAGGAGAACGGCTTAATCTCATCTTACTTGAACCGAAACAGCACTTTACCCAGCCTCCGCCAAGATATACCGAGGCCTCTCTCATTAAAGAGCTTGAAGAAAAAGGCATAGGCCGTCCGAGTACGTATGCAGCAATTATTTACACTATTCAGGATAGAAAATATGTGGAAAAGAGAGAAGGAAAATTTTTCCCTACTGAACTTGGTGTGCTTGTAAATGATCTCCTTGTTGAACACTTTCAGGAGCTTATTGATGTTAAATTTACAGCAAAGATGGAAGAAGAGCTTGATGAGATAGAAGAGGGCAGGCTTGAATGGAGAGAGGCTGTAGGTGATTTTTATAAGCCCTTTGATATACATCTTGAGAAGGCAAAAAAGGATATGCGGAACCTTAAAGCAGAAGAAGAGGCTACAGATATAAAGTGTGAAAAGTGCGGAAGTAATATGATAGTGAAATGGGGCAAATTAGGATACTTCCTTGCATGCTCAGCATATCCGGAATGTAAGAATACAAAGGAATTCAGGCGGGGAGAAGAGGGTAAGATTGAGGTGGTGAAAGAGGAGACCACAAACGAGATTTGCCCGGTATGCGGCTCAGCCATGATGATAAAAAGCGGGAGATTTGGAAGATTCCTTGCATGTTCCAACTATCCCACGTGTAAAACTACAAAGGCTATTACAACAGGGGTTAAGTGCCCTGAACCGGGTTGTGGTGGAGAGATTACAGAGAAGAGGAGCAAGAGGGGCAAGGTGTTTTTTTCATGTACTAAGTATCCCGCCTGTAAGTTTGCCGTATGGGATAAGCCTGTATTACAACCCTGCCCGCAGTGCGGCGCAGCGTTCCTTGTTGAAAAGCGGAGTCGTTCAGGGGGCAGCAGTTTAGTATGTATTAAGAAAGATTGCGGGTACAAGTCCTGATGAACGGTTATGAGCGGGGCTCACAAAGGGACATGAAAATTAACCACAGAGGCACTGAGACACAGAGAAAAGATTTGAGATTTAAGTTTTCAAATAAAAAACCTCTGTGCCTCTGTGTCTCTGTGTTTAAAAATGGGATTTTTGGATGAAACCTGAACTCGTAATTATAGGCGGCGGACTTGCCGGTTCTGAGGCCGCATGGCAGGCGGCTGAACGGGGTGTTAAGGTATTGCTATATGAGATGCGCCCCAACAGGATGACTGAGGCCCACAGGACAGGTGATCTTGCGGAACTTGTCTGTAGTAATTCACTTAAGTCAAAAGAGATAACGAATTCACATGGACTTCTTAAAGAGGAGTTGAGGGAACTCGGCTCTCTTATAATTAAGATTGCGGATAAAACGGCTGTTCCGGCGGGTTCTGCCCTTTCAGTTGACAGGGTTGAATTTTCACACCTTATTACAGAGGCCATATCTTCTCATCCTAATATAAAGATCCTGAGGGAGGAGGTCTCTAAACTCTCATTTGAAATTCCTCTTATTCTGGCGACAGGCCCCCTTACATCTCAAACACTGATAGAGGCGCTGAAGGGTATAATCAAACATGACCTGATCTATTTTTTTGATGCAATAGCGCCCATAATCAGCAGGGAAAGCATTAATATGGATATTGCATTCACTGCATCAAGATATGATAAGGGCGGAGCTGATTATATAAATTGCCCGATGAACAGGGAAGAATACGAACGATTCTATAATGCGCTTATAGCCGCAGATAAGGTTAATGTGAAGGATTTTGAAAAGATACCCTATTTTGAAGGATGTATGCCTGTGGAGGTATTGGCTGAACGCGGAAAAGAGACGCTTGCCTACGGACCTTTAAAACCTGTGGGGCTTAAGGATCCGAGAAATGGGAAACAGCCTCATGCAGTTGTTCAATTGCGGCAGGAAGACAAATTCGGACAGTCATACAATATGGTGGGCTTTCAGACGAGGTTAAAATGGCCTGAACAGAAGAAGGTGTTCAGGATGATCCCAGGTCTTGAACATGCGGAGTTTCTAAGATACGGAAGTCAGCACAGAAATACGTTTATCAATTCTCCGGTACTGCTTGATACCTCACTGCGGCTGAAGGATGAGAATAATATCTATGTGGCCGGGCAGATAACGGGTGTTGAAGGCTATGTTGAATCAACAGCGATGGGGCTTCTGGCAGGCCTGTCAGCGGTTATCAATATGAATGGGGAAGAATTTATTCCACCTCCTGAAACCACAGCGACCGGGGCATTGCTGAATTATATTACCACAGAGACCGTGCTTAAATTTCAGCCAATGAATATGAACTGGGGCCTGTTTCCTCCTTTATCCGTTGCAATAAAAGATAAGGAGGCAAACAGAGAGCGGCTTGCCAGGAGGGCTTTAAAGGATATAGCTAAATGGAAAACGCAGTTAAAGATTTTTTGACATACCTTTCAGCAGAGAGGAATGTGTCTCCGCATACATTGCGGAGTTACCTTTCAGATATAAAACAATTTGACGGGTATATTAAGGGTGTGCTTAATAAAGATAAAATTAATATAGAAGACCTGAACAGCCTTGACCATGTTGTTATAAGGGCCTTTCTCTCAAGCCTGTATGATAGGGGGATAAGCAAGTCTTCCCTTGCAAGAAAGGTCTCTTCCCTCAGAACCTTTTTAAACTACTTAAACAGGGAAAATAAAATATCATCAAACCCGGCTAAGATGGTGGCGACTCCCAAAAAAGATAAGAGTCTGCCGCGGTTTTTGTCTATTGATGAGATGGATACGTTATTAAATGCGCCTGTTGGTGAAGAAGTGATGACCCTGCGGGACAGGGCTATTCTTGAGACATTTTACTCCTGCGGAATGAGGATTGCTGAGATAGAGGCTGTTAATATTGAGGATGTGAATTTCCCTGAAAATCTGATCCGTGTTAAAGGGAAAGGTAGGAAGGAGAGGATAGTTCCGATTGGGTCAAAGGCGGTGGAGGCCATTGAGAAATACATAGCCTCAAATCCCCCCATCCCCCCTTTTCTAAAGGGGGGTAAGGGGGGATTTGAGGCCCCGCTCTTTCTGAACAAATTCGGCAAACGTATTACAACAAGGAGTATCCACAGAATCGTAGAAAAATACAAGAAACTCAGCGGACTCTATG
>JAHFER010000252.1 GCA_023248365.1 Nitrospirota bacterium | reverse complement strand
TGCAACTCTTACTACAAAGCTCTACAGACCCTTTTCTGTAAATTCAGGTCCAATTGAACACTTTATAGAACCAGCCATAAGATATGAATATGCAAAGGTTGCCTCAAAAGGTACGCCTCCATTGTTAGATCAGAATCCTCCATTGCCGGTGGAAAAAAATATCATTTCAATTACCCTGTTAAACAGACTACTCACTTCAGACAGCAATTCTAAATTAGAACGGCTTTATCTTAAATTGACTCAGTTGTACAGGATAACGGCTACTGACCCTTTGTCTGCTTTAAATAATGGAGGAAATGGTTTTTCTGATTTAAGGTTAGAAGCCGTACTAAGACCTGATGAAAGACTGACCCTTGACACTGATACCACTTATAGCTATGAGTTGAATGAGATAACATCCACTGGAAATGATTTAGCATTCAGGGGAGATAATATGAGTATTTCCATCGGACAGAGGTACTCAAAATACTCAATAAATCCCGGATTGAAATTTATTACTGCATCCGCCGGGTTAAGATTGAAAAATATAGATACCTCAATAGACATATGGTACGATGACAAAGATCATACGGTACGGGAATCTAACTATTCCATGAAGTATAATTTACAGTGCTGGGGTATCACATTTTCTTATAAGTACCGTCCTGAAGAGAAACAATTCTCCATACTACTTGCATTAAAAGGGGTTGGATCTGTAGGAAAGTAGTTAGGGGCAAACCCTTATTCTCTTTTTCGCCTTATTTCCACTTCGAAATAACCTCTTATTGAATCCACCAGTACTGAGCATTTTCTAATTCTTAAAATAATCTCTGAGATATTATAACTTTTTAACAGCTCTCCGCAGACCCTTTCCGCAAGGGTCTCTAAGAGATTATATCTTTCTTTCATGCCTATGGATACCAGAGTATTGCAGAGGTCAACATAATTCACCGTATCCTCGAGCCTGTCAGATATTGAGGCCTTTGAAAAATCCAGTAATACCTCAATATCTGCTGAGAGTCTTTGCCCGGAAATCCTCTCCTCTTCAGTGATTCCGCAATGCCCTATAAATTCTATGTCTTTAACTATGAATTTATCCATTGGTTATCAATCCTTGCCAAACACAGTTTTTCCAATATTTATTACAAACAGGAAAGCGCCAATAGCATAGAATACGGCAGCAACGATATGAATTGCCTGCAGGGTAATAGTTCCATAGGTTCTTAATAAGGGCCATACTATTATTAAACCTAAGAGGCCAATATTAGAAAGGATTAAGTGCAAATTACCAAGTGTCTCACTGAATAGCGGCCTTCCGCTGAAGCGAGGCAGCACATGATAGGCAACAGCAAAGATCATCATTGAAACCCAGCCCAAAAGATTTGCGTGGGCATGCATGGGTAAAAAGACCCCAATCAAATCCGAATGGATAGTAAAAACCACACCTATTGTTACACCAAGGCATAGATAAAAAAGACTTGCAATAATAAAATATAATGTAATCTTGCCCAATTCTGTCTCCTGAAAATATAAAAGCCCTGAGCAAAACCCAGGGCCTTTATTAAGTTACAGCATGTACTTCATAACTATTAATTTATTTCTTGTAGCCGCCAAACTTCTCAATATAGGCAATAACATCATCAATGTCGCCTGCCTTTAAGGTCTTTGCAAAGCTAACCATCGGTGTGCCTGGTCTACCTTCGGTTATTGACTTATGCAGTCTTGCCTCATCAATGCCCTTCATCTCAGTAGCACTGGTGAAATTTCTTGGTGATGGTGTCATACCGGCTGCTGCTGGTCCCTGCCCATTTCCCTTTTCACCATGACATACGACACAATTTGCCTTGAAGATCTTCTCTCCCTTTGCTGCATCTCCTGCTGCCCAGCTCTGGGTAGCAAAGAATGCAAAACTGAATACTGCTGCTGCTGAAGCTACTGTGAATAATGTGAATTTAACACCCTTTAACATCTCTTCTTCCTCCTATTACTGTTAAAATGTTTAAAAAAATATAGACTGCAATTACAATCTATATTTTCCCCTGTTACACAGGAGTAAAGTATTGGCACTATTGCCTAATCCCACCCCCTTCCCTCATTAGAAGAATTTGTCGTTGTTTTTAGACTAGTTAGACTAAAGAGTAATGTTGAAATATACAATCATGAAAAACTATTGTCAAGATGTTTCGTATAAGTGTAAGTATCAGGCCTTTACTATCCATACCTTAAGTTCAGCAGAAACATCCTGATGTATTTTTACAGGCACATGAAACAGACCGAGTTCTTTAATAGGTTTCTCAAGATGTATAAGTTTCTTATCAATATTTAATCCATCTTTCTCCAAAGCCTCAGCAATATCGGCAGAAGTAACAGACCCGAACATCTTTTCCCCTTCACCGACCTGTCTTGATATTGTTACTGAGCCTTCACTGATTTTCTTCTGCAACTCTTCAGCCTCATGTAAACCGGCCTTTAATTGCTCTTCAAGCCTCTTTTTCTCGCGTTCAACTACCTTGACATTCTCCGGAGTGGCCTCTGCAACCTTTTTCCGTGGGATAAGAAAATTTCTTCCATAACCCTCTGCAACATTTACAACCTCTCCAAGTTTTCCCAATCCTTTTATATCCTCTTTTAAGATTACCTTCATGTTCCTCCCCTTGTTTGCTGCCGTATTATCAAAACCTAACCGCAGAGCTCTGTGGTTTTCCTATTTTTGGTTTTATATGTTTATAACTGTTATAGCCAAGTTAGTATGTGTGTGTCAACAAAAAAATTGAATTACTTGACAACCTCTTCCATACTTCTGTAACATTAGCATGGTTAAAGCCGAAGTGGTGGAACTGGTAGACACGCTAGGTTCAGGGTCTAGTGTTCGCAAGGGCATGGGGGTTCGACTCCCCCCTTCGGCATTTCAGTCTATTGACACGGCAATAAGAAAAATGTTAAAAATGTGTTGCATGAATCAAACCATCCTTTTCGCGGGAATAGCTCAGCGGTAGAGCATCGCCTTGCCAAGGCGAGGGTCGCGGGTTCAAATCCCGTTTCCCGCTCCAATAAAATCAAGAGGTTACGAAACTCTCTCACCTGGCAACACACTCAATTGTGCTCAATTTGTGCTACACTTTTCAGAAGCCTTGTCCAGGGCCTCTGCCCTAGGTCTAAGGCTTTCTGCGCAGTGATGGGCATACCTCATCACCATGAAAATCGTTTTCCACCTCCCAAGTATATAGAAAGTGTACAGATCCACACCGGCCTGCACCAGCCTTTTGGAAAAAGTATGGCGAAGATCATGAAACTGAGCCCTTCAAGCCCTGCCTTCTTGACCGCAGAATAGAAGGCCCGCAAAAGGTTTCGGGCCTCAATACGATTCCCTGCACCATTGTAGAAGACATGGTCAATCTTGAGGTGTCTTACTTTCGCCCTTGCCTTTAATACCTCGAAGGCTTTTCCGTTCAAAGGAAGGGTATCA
>JAHFER010000251.1 GCA_023248365.1 Nitrospirota bacterium | reverse complement strand
TTTCCACCTACACGGGTCTCCATAAGTATCATCCTTGCAAGGGCGCCTTTGTTTATAACTACGTCATTAAGGACTAAATAATTTGCCACTTCTTTTCCGTCCCTCTGTATTGAAGCCTCAAGCATCCCACGCTCATCTATTATCATCTCTCCGGTAAGTATCTCTTCAAGCAACGGATACATCTCTTCAAGGGTAACCTCTGTAAGGAATCCAAGACTCCCAAGATTCACTCCGAGTATAGGAGTGCCCCTTCCGCCTATGTGTCTTGCCACACTGAGAAGGGTTCCGTCACCGCCTAATACAATAATAAATTCAGAAAGGGCGGCAATGTCAGGCCGTTCATAAAAGGTCTTCATATCTATAAGACCGGCAGTCTCCTGATCCATAAGGGGTTCTATATTCCTCTTCTGAAGCCACTCAACAAGATCAGAAAGGATATAGCCTGCGTCCTTCTTTTTTGGTTTTGAAATTATCCCGATCTTTTTAACCATGTTATTAAATGACACTCCTCTTTTAAATTAAGTGCTCAACGGATTCTATTAGCTTTAGGCTGGCATGTCAATATTACTCAATTTGATGCAGTCCATTTAACAATCATTTCTTCCTGAAAGATATTAAATTTAATGTACTTGAAATTACCAGCTAAAAAAATATATTGATATAAATAGGCTGGTCGAATAAAATAAACCTTCTCATGGTTAAATTGAAAGGGGGCATTAAATTTGAAACGTGGTGTTATTATGGTAGTGCTATTATCTGTTTTACTCTGTCAGGCTGTTTTTTCGCGGTCCGTGCTTGCAGAAGACAAGATATACGATTATACAATAGACTTCTCGAGGCTTCTTATATCTGACACTGAACATACTCTTACTGCTCCCCAGCGCTGGGGGTCACAGGAATGGAGAGAGCTTACACTCTACTCAGCAGCTTTTGGTGCGGTGTTGATTTTAGATAAGCCGATATATGATGAAATAAACAGGCAGAGATCACATTCCCTTGATAGATTTGCCGGTTTTATTCAGGGATTTGGTTCTTATCCCTCTTTTGGAATAATGGGGGCGTTCTATGCAGGAGGAATGATGTATGATGACAGTAACGCGAAATCAGTAGCAGTGGATGCATTTGCCTCAAGCTTTGTTGCCGCTGGAATAATAACGACATCTTTAAAGGTTGTCACCGGCAGAAGCCGCCCCAATGCTGGTAGCGGGACATATAATTTTCAACCTTTTAGCGGTGACGATTCTTTTCCGTCCGGCCATACTACCCAGGCATTTGCCCTTGCATCTGTAATTTCCGAGCATTACAATGAACAGTGGATTGATATTACCTCTTATGGCATAGCAACCCTGGTTGGCCTTGCAAGGATAGAACAGGAAAAGCATTTTCCTTCAGATGTTCTGGCAGGGGCGATTATAGGTACTGTTGTGGGCAAGTCAATAGTGGGTTATAACAAAGGTCATCACGGCAGGTTTAGTCTTATACCGGCAATAGACGGCCAGACCACCGGCGTTATGCTGCGTGCAGAGCTTTAAGTATTTGTTATTCTCAGGAATGACAAGGGAATTCTCGATGCACAAGCTGTTTATCTTACTAATATTGGTATTAGCATCAGGTTGTGCTGCCTTAAAACAACCGGCAACAGAGAAAGCCTATCCTCTTACCCTTTTTAACCCGCCGCCAATAAACAGTTACAAAGATATAGACCGTAATGCACTTCGCAATTCTATTATCACCAATCTCTCGTATCTGGAAGGTGCAGGTAAAGGCCGGATTTTCAATTACGGCGGCAGGATTGTTACGGCAGAAGAGGTTGTGAAAACACAAAGGACATTTCTTCAGATAATAGACAATGCAGTATCAGATGAGATGCTGGAAATTCTTATGAAGGATTTTTTTGAATGGTATCAGGCCTCAGGTGTTGATGGGAACGGTACTGTTGTATTTACCGGATATTATGTTCCGGTGATTGACGGCAGCGTTTATCCGTCAGAGAAATACCGCTACCCTGTTTATAAGGCTCCATTTGATCTGAAAAAAGATGTCCCTTACTATACCCGTGAGGAGATTGACGGGAAAAAGGTTTTAAAAGGCAGGGGGCTTGAGGTTGCATGGCTGTCAGACCCTGTGGAGGTTTACTTCTTACAGATACAGGGTTCTGGAATTATAAAGCTTCCGGATGGCGCTGCCGTAGGGGTTCATTATGCAGGGAATAATGGGCAAGCTTATAAAAGTATCGGAAAGATGATGATAGAACAGGGAATTATCAGTCAAAATGAAGGTAGTCTGGAAGGTATCAAAAGGTTTTTCAGAAATCATCCGGACATAGTTGACAAGATATTATTTCAGAATCCGCGTTATATATTCTTTGAAATAAATAACAGTCCGGCAAAGGGGAGTCTGAAAGTGGCTCTTACCCCGGGCCATTCAATAGCAACTGATCCAGACCTGTTTCCCAGAGGGGGATTGTCTTTAATCACTACTAAAACGCCTGTGGTTGATTCATCCGGAAGGGTCTCAGATTACAATAAAGTGCAGCGGTTTGTTTTAAATCAGGATGAAGGCGGCGCAATAAAAGGCCCAGGCAGGGTGGATATTTTTTGGGGTACAGGACCAGATGCAGGCATTAAGGCAGGATATATGAAGGAAAAGGGAAGCCTCTATTTTCTGCTTCAGAAGTAGGGGTGGCTTGACTCAACTTCATATTTAGCCTACCATTATCTTCTCTATGAAAAGCGATAAAAGACCTATTGGTGTATTTGATTCAGGGATTGGCGGCCTCACGGTTCTTAAAGAGATTATCAGGCTTCTTCCGGAGGAGAGTACCCTTTATCTCGGCGATACCGCACATCTTCCTTATGGTACAAAATCAGAAGAGACGGTCATTAAATATTCTATTGATAATACCCGTTTTCTTCTGAAGTACGACATAAAACTCCTGGTGGTTGCATGTAACACTGCCTCAGCAGTCAGCCTTCCTGCATTGAGAAAGGAATTTACAATACCAATGATTGGAGTAATAGATGCAGGCGCTCGTGCTGCTGTGAAGGCAACCAAAAACCACAGGGTCGGGATTATAGGTACTGAGACAACAGTAAGGAGCAGAGCCTACACAAAGGCAATCAAGGCGATTAACCCTGCTATTGATACTATAGGTAAGGCTTGCCCCCTTTTTGTACCGCTCGTTGAAGAGGGCTGGACAGATGATGACATTGCCATCAGAGTTGCAGAGAGGTACCTTACGCCATTAAAAGATGAGGGGATAGATACACTGGTGCTTGGATGCACACATTATCCACTTTTGAAGAGTGCTATCCATAAGGTAATGGGCGATGGAGTAAGATTAATAGACTCTGCTGAAGAGACGGCATCAGAGGTGAAGGAAGTATTGGCGTGTATTCCCCCTTTAGAAAAGGGGGGTAAGGGGGGATTTGAAGGGTATTCTGAAAA
>JAHFER010000250.1 GCA_023248365.1 Nitrospirota bacterium | reverse complement strand
GAAGTATATCTTCTGATTTATGAAGGATGTCCTCTAACTTTTTTACAGGTATTATATCAAGGTACGGCCTCCCCTTCACCTCTTCCCACCTGCACCCTGTTATCTCCTCTGCCGCGCGGTTCAGGGATGTAAGCCTGCCGTTCTCATCGGTCGTCAACAGACCTGTGCTCATACACTGGGCAACATTTGCGTTGAAAGTCTGAAGTTCTATAAGGCTGCTGTCCTTCTCTATTAATTCTTCCCTCATATGCCTTAATTTCTCAACAGCGCTGCTGCTAAGATAAGCAACTGCAAAAAATGAGGCAATGTGCAGCGTTAAAACATAGAAAAATGCCTTTGCCGGAAGGGTAGTTTGAGAAAGCAGGGGGGCCAATTTATAAAATTGAATATCAACAACTATACCGTAGAAAATGCTTGACACAGAGGCCGCCATCATAGCCCCTGGCAGGTAGAGCATAATAGATGCAGGTATTATCGAAAACAGATAGAGGAAAATAAAAGGGCTTTCTATGCCATCAGTAACTGCAATAAGTACTGTAATGAGAAATATATCTCCTAATATCTGTATATATGTGGATACCTTTGGACTCAGGAATTTAAAAAGGACTGCATATATAAGAGTAAAAAGATATGTTGTGGCAATCAGAAAATAAAATATGGGTATTATAAACGGGCCTTCTTTGTATCGGATTCCAAGGAATAAAAAAGACCCAAGAATAAGGGTAACGGCAATCACCCTTATTGCCATAAACCATTTTAGTTTATTGTTCAGGTCTTCCAATTACTATCCATTTACCCTATTGAACCGGCAAGCTTAAATATTGGAAGGTACATGGCAACTACAATAGCGCCTATTGCAACCCCTAAAAATATCATCAGCATTGGTTCAAGAAGTGATGTAAGTATCGCCACTGTTGCATCAACCTCATCGTCGTAGAAATCTGAAATCTTTGAAAGCATGGTATCAAGCGCCCCTGTTGTTTCACCTACAGCAATCATCTGGACAACCATTGGAGGGAATACCTTTGTTTGTTCAAGCGGTTCAGCGAGTGTCTTTCCCTCACTAATACTCTGCCTTGTAGTTATCAATCCCTCTTCAATTATCTTATTACCTGCTGTCCTTGCCACGATATCAAGACCATCAAGTATCGGGACACCACTGCTGATAAGTGTGCCAAGCGTACTGGTAAACTTAGCTACAGCAATCTTCCTCATGAGCATTCCAAAGATCGGCAAACTTAATACAAGTCTGTCTATATTTCTCCTTCCATTCTTCGTCTTATAATATCTGTTGCAGGCAAATGCTATTGCGCCGGCAATACCCACAAGGAGTAATAAATTCCTCTGCATAAAATCACTAATAGCAATAACTATCCTGGTAGGCGCCGGAAGAACGCCCCCAAATTCAGTAAACATCTTTGCAAATATCGGTATAACCCACACAAGCAAGACAACTATGACAATTACTGCAACCGCTACTATTGTTAAGGGATATACTAACGCTGCCCTTATCTGACTCTTAAGGCGGATATTCTTTTCAATATATTTCGAGAGCTTGGCTAAGATCGTATCGAGTATTCCACCCAGTTCACCTGCAGCAACCATGTTTACATACAAGTCATTAAAAATCCTGGGGTGTTTCTTAAGAGCATCCGCGTATGTAGACCCTGATTCCACATCCTGCCTTATATCATTGATAGCAGCGGCAAATACCTTATGTTCTGTTTGTTTAGCTAATATGTCTAAGCACTGAATAAGAGGAAGCCCTGCATCTATCATGGTTGCAAACTGCCTGGTAAAAACTGCTATATCCTTATCCTTTACCTTTGGCTCCAGGAATGGGATGCTGAGATTGAGTTTCTTTGGCCTTGTTGTTACTGATGTGACTAATATATTCTGCTTCCGGAGTGTAGCGATTACCTCGTCCTTGCTTTTGGCAATCACCTCCCCTTTTTGTTTCTTCCCATCTCTTGTCCTGCCTGTCCATATATATGTTTCCATTATTTCATACCTCCCCCGGACATACCGCCCCTGTTAATCATGGCAACCAATTCATCAGGCTGGTTTGACCGTCCAATAGCATCATCCTTTGCGATTATTCCGCGTGTCAGGAGATCATAAAGGGACTGGTTCATCGTCTGCATCCCGAATTTGCTCTGGCCTGTCTGCATAACAGAATAAATCTGATGAATCTTGTCCTCTCTGATAAGGTTTCTTATAGCTGGATTGGGCACCATTACTTCAGAGACAAGCACCCTCCCCTTTCCGTCTTTACGTGGTATCAATTGCTGGGAAAGAACCCCTTCAAGGACAAAGGACAACTGTGCCCTTATCTGCGGCTGCTGGTATGCAGGAAATACATCCACTATACGGTTGATCGTCTGGATACTGGAGTTTGTATGTAAAGTAGCAAATGTAAGATGTCCTGTTTCTGATATGGTAAGGGCGGATTCTATAGTCTCAAGGTCTCTCATTTCACCTATTAATACTACATCAGGGTCCTGTCTTAAAATATACTTGAGGGCATTTTTAAATGATTTTGTATCTGCATGTACCTCCCTCTGATTTACAATACACATCTTATGGTTATGAATAAATTCAATCGGGTCTTCAATAGTAACTATATGCTCCTGCCGATCAGTATTTATCTTGTCAATCATTGCCGCAAGTGTTGTAGACTTTCCGCTGCCGGTAGGGCCTGTAACCAGAATAAGCCCCCTTGCCTTTTTCACAAGGTCTCCAACAATCAGAGGAAGACCAAGGTCCTCGAATGTTTTTAAACTGAAAGGAATAGAGCGTACAGCAGCGCCTACAGCCCCCCTCTGAATAAAGATGTTTGCCCTGAACCTGCTTAATCCCTTTACGCCAAAGGATAAATCTAACTCATTCTCCTCTTCAAACCTCTGTTTCTGAGATTCAGTCAATATGCTGTAACACATCTGCTTTGTATCAGATGCTGCAAGAGGTGTACTGCTGACAGGGGTTAACTTCCCATTAATCCTGAGCTGAGGCGGTGAACCTGTTGTAATATGAAGATCTGAGGCCCCCCGCTCTATCATAAGCTGGAGCAGCTCATATAAATTAGCACCCATATTTTACCTCCGTGGTTATTTTCAGCCAAAGGTTGTTCTGAGTATCTCTTCTATGGTTGTAACACCTTCCCTGAGCTTTGTTAATCCGCTCATTCTGAGGGTCTTCATGCCATTAACAACAGCCTTCTTCTTTATATCTGCTGCTGATGCACCCTCTAATATCAATTCCTTGACGTCTTCGTCAACAAACATTACTTCATACAATGCAACACGACCTTTATATCCGGTATTATTGCAGGTCTGGCACCCCTTGCCTTTATGGCAGACAAAGGAACCGGCCTCCTCCACTGTAACCTAAATCAGTTAATGCTACCGGGCTTATCTTCTCCTCCTCTTTGCAATCCCTGCATATACGCC
>JAHFER010000249.1 GCA_023248365.1 Nitrospirota bacterium | reverse complement strand
CACCTGCGGCTTCAATAAGAGGCGATGAAGGTCAGCCCATTTACATAGGCAATGAGACCAATGTACAGGACGGTGTTGTGGTACATGGCCTTGAGACTATGGAGGGCGGCAAGCCGGTTGAAAAAAATCAGATTGATGTCGGTGGAAAGAAATATTCTGTATATGTAGGAGACAGGGTTTCATTGGCACATCAGTCTCAGGTTCATGGCCCGGCCTTAGTGGGTAATGACGTATTTGTCGGTATGCAGTCACTTGTATTTAAGGCCAGTGTAGGAGATGGTGTGGTAATTGAACCGGGTGCGAAAATCATTGGGGTAAAAATTGCAGCAGGAAGATATGTACCCACCGGCAGTATTATTACAAAACAGGCTGATGCAGATGCGCTTCCAGCCATCTCAGGAACTTATGCGTTTAAAGATTTAAATAAGGCTGTCATACATGTAAATACACAGTTTGCAGACGGCTATAATGGTAAAAAACCTGCTCATCATGGAGAAGGAGATCATCATGAGGAGAAAAAGGGGATGGAGAAGCACGGACATTAAGACAGTGAGCAGTAAGCTGTGGGCAGTAATCAGAAGTCAGAAGTAAGAAGTTAGAAATAAGAGGTAAGAAAATAAGAAGTAAGATAAGAATATGAAAGTGGGAATCCAGACCAATAACATAGCGCTGGATTTCCGTTTTCACGGGAATGACGGTTTACTGACACAGACCAATGTCACTGACACAATAAGGACTTTCTGATGAACGATAATATTCGTGATGTAATAATTATAGGCTCAGGTCCTGCGGGACTTACTGCGGCTATATACACGGCAAGGGCTGATCTCAAGCCGTTGTTAATTGAAGGGCCTCAGCCAGGCGGGCAGCTTACCATAACTACAGATGTAGAGAATTATCCGGGTTTCCCTGATGCTATAAGCGGACCTGAGCTTGTAATGGATATGAGGAAACAGGCTGAACGGTTCGGCACCGAATTTATAACCGGAGAGGTTACATCTGTTGATTTTTCAAACCAGCCCTTTACTATTACAGTGGGAGATGCATCTTATAAAGGAAATACCATTATTATAGCCACCGGCGCCTCGGCAAGGTGGATTGGCATTGAGTCTGAGAAGAAGCTGATGGGGAGCGGGGTTTCCGGCTGTGCTACGTGCGACGGATTTTTCTTTAAGGGAAAGGAGATCGTTGTTGTAGGAGGCGGTGACACTGCACTTGAAGAAGCGGCCTTTCTCACGAGATTTGCAAGTAAGGTCTCTGTAATCCACAGACGTGACCAGTTCAGGGCATCAAAGGCAATGCAGGAGAAGGTATTTAACAATAATAAGATTTCCATTATATGGGACTCAGTAGTAGATGAGATTCTTGGAGTAGAACAAGGACGGGTAACCGGAGTCAGAGTAAAGAATGTAAAGAATGGTTCTATTACAGAGCTGCCCTGTGAGGGTGTTTTCATTGCAATAGGCCATACACCAAATACGAAGGTATTTCGGGGACATATTGCACTTGATAATCATGGCTATGTAATTTTAAAAGACCGCACATCCACAAATATTCGTGGAGTATTTGCTGCAGGCGATGTTGCAGATCCCCACTACAGGCAGGCAATCACAGCAGCAGGTATGGGGTGTATGGCGGCTATTGATGCAGAGAGGTTCTTAGAAAAGTAGTGCCTGTTTTTTTCAGATACCGGGGTTAAATTGCAGGAATTAATCGCTCCCATAAAAGACCGCATTAAAAACTTTTTTATCTCTTACACACGCACACTGCAGGATTGCCATTATGCAGATTTGCGTTTAGAGGTAAATGATACCCGCTGGGCATCTGCGGAAGACGGCAAGGCAAAGGGCTCTGGAAGAGATGAAGGAGGCTCGTTTGGTATCAGGGTGATTGCAGGCAGTACGAAAAAATCACCAGGTTTCTATGGGCGTATATTCAGTTTAAGAGACCTGAACAATATTGAACCCCTGTTAAAAGAGGGGCTTGAGCATGCACATGTCAGGGCCTTAGCCAATAGTAAAAATAAGGAAAGATTATCTCAAACACTTCCTGAATTTGGCAATTCTATCTGGAGTATGGAACTTTCTCCTGCTGAAACACACATAGATACTGTACCTGCTAATTATAAAATAGACCCCAGGAATGTTATTCCTCAGGATATGCTCAACCTTGTTCAGGATTCGTCTAAAAGGATTAAAGGTCTTTCCGGATTACTATTCAATGATGTCACAGCCTATACGCAGTCTACTGGTGAATTATTTGTAAGCACCGAAGGGGCACAGATTGATCAATATTTTTGCTACTCACAGGGGAATGTCTATGTAGTTGCATCAGGCAACGAGGGACAGCAGGAGCTCTATGAAAACATAGGTGATCAGCGTGGATGGGAGGCAGTAGTTGATGGAGTAAATGTTATGGGGATGAATCTTTATGATTTCTCCATGAGGGTTGCAAAGGATGCGATAGAGCTTTCCAATGCAAAGGCATTCCGTTCTACAGAAAAGGAAGTTGTAGTTGTGACTGATCCATATTTCAATACCCTTTTATCCCATGAAATCATCGGACATCCGATGGAGGCAGACAGGATATTGAAGTATGAAACAGCCTATGCCGGACGAAGCTGGTTCTTTAAAAATTTCAATGAAAACTTTATAGGTCAGCAGGTGGCCTCCCCGCTCATTACAACATATTCTGATCCCGCTATTTCGGGCTATGGACATTATGTATATGATCATGAAGGGACAAAGGGGAAGAAGGTCATACATATTGAAAAGGGTATACTGAAAGATTTCATGAACAGCAGGCAAACATCGGCATTGCTCGGCATGAAACCAAATGGTTCTTATACTGCAACAGATGCCTCTCTTGTACCTCTTATCAGGATGTCTACTACTGTGTTTGCCGCAGGCGATAAAGACCCTAAGAAGATAATTGGCGACATCAGTGATGGTTATTATCTGTGGGGGATGCACACCCCTTCGATTTCAGAATCAAGAGAGAACTTTACCATGTCTGCCATAAAGACATACAGAATCCATCGTGGAGAGATTAAAGAACTCTACCGTGGCGGCGGCATAAGCGCCGACAGCATGAGCTTTCTGATGGGTGTGGATGCTGTTGGTAGTGACTTCAAGGTATATCCAATTGCAAACTGCGGAAAAGGACAGCCGATGCAGACGAAGAGGCTCGGGAATGGCGGACCAACGCTAAGAAGCAGGGCAAGGGTTGTGGGCAAATGATCCCTTTAGAAATTTTAAAAAAAATAGCCGATAAGGGTCTTGAATTCGTCAGGACTCAAGAGGGCATCTCTGATGCAGAGATATTTATAAGTTCTATATCACATTTACTTACACGTATTAACTATACCTCCTTTATTCCATGCAACGGCATAGAAGAACCTAAGTCTACACTCTCTTATGGAATTGGGGTGCAGGCGGTATTTAAAGATGGCCCTAAAAA
>JAHFER010000248.1 GCA_023248365.1 Nitrospirota bacterium | reverse complement strand
GCACCTGGATCTCTGCCGGAAGTTCATTGGCAATACGAACCGGGGAATCAAAAGAGCCGACATTCCTTGTCTCCATTACACGTGTCCCTGTCTGAATAACAATAAAGCTGGGGAGCGGCAGGCGGTTTCGCTTGCAGAAACTTTGCAGGTTTGTCAGTATGTATTCAAGTTCCTCCTGTGTGTTGGTGCCTCCACTTTGCTCTTCTGTGCCAACCTCGAAAATAATCTCCTGATTGCGCTTCTGGGCTTCTGCCCAGCAATATTCATACAGCTCATAAATTCTTTCCAGCACTTCATCCGCTGAGGGGGAGCCATGTATGTCTACACTTGGGTCAATGTGGATTATCTGGAATCCTGCCTCAATATCTGCCTTGAAGGAAATCTTTGCAGACTCCATTGCACGCCTGAGGCTCAGGCCCAGAGCCTTTTCCTTCTCACTTTGCCACGGTCCCCCATGATCCCTTGCAAGGATTATGTTTCCCTTCTTGTCAGAGTCAATTACATAGTTAGCGAACTGCTCTGTAGTCATGTTATTTACATAACCTCCCCCAAAATCTGCAGAATCAATCTGCCGGCGGCTTGCAATCAGAATAATGGGTACCCTGTAGTCGTTGGCCAGTTCAATAGAGGCATTAATACAATTCATGCTCATCGGCCCGACCCCGAGAAGCGTACATCTGTTTTTTTGAAGGAAAGTTTCCAGCCGCTGGTGGATCATACTGTCCATTCTCCAATCTTTTGTTGGGAATCAGGCAATTTTTCAGGATCATAACTGTCAAAGAATTTTCCCATAATATGCAGACATGCCTCTGCAACCGCCCGGTCACCGCCGGCGCGCATTGTTACATAATCCGCAAACTTAAGCGCCAGCGGGTCGGCATTTGCAGGGGCAATGGAATATCCTACCTTTTTCATAACATAGTGGTCAAAAATTCCATCCCCCATATATATCACCTTCTCAGGGTCATACCTTTCTTTTATCCATTCAATTCGTTTGATCGTGCTCACAAGATCAAGATCAAAGCCCATGTCTTCCACAATGCGCTTCCTGCTAATTTCATACCCCTTACGGTCTCCTGTTACAAACCGGATTTCAAGATACGGCCTCAGAAGCGATAACCCGTCATTATCATCAGGACCAAATACTTTCATGACCTTTCCCTCTTTAGTATAGAAAAAATTCCCGGTCGTCAGAACTCCATCTACATCAAGCAGAAAAACTTCCATTTCATTCTCTGACCTGGTAAAATTTTCTGTTTCATTAAGGTCATTCATTTATTAAATTTCCTGTTTGATATTTATGAGGTGGTCATTTTCCAATCTGTACTCGCTGTTACAATATGAACAGGTCGCATGGTGGCTGCTAAACTTCAGTGTAGTTCCACACCTGCATGCCCAGCCAATCTGCCTGGCAGGAACTCCAGCAACTATGGCATGGTCCGGCACATCTCTCTTCACAACTGCGCCGGCGCCAATCATGGCATACCTGCCAATCGTCGTTCCACATACGATAGTAGAATTTGCCCCAATCGTAGCCCCTTTTTTAACAAGGGTTGGCAGAAACTCAAGTTTTCTTTCTATAAATGCCCTCGGATTGTAGACATTCGTAAATACACAGGATGGGCCGCAAAAGACCTCCTCCTCTAATGTCACACCTTTATATAAGGAGACATTGTTTTGTACTTTACATTTATTACCTATAGTTACATCGGGCCCAATAACTACATTTTGCCCTATAATACACTTTTCCCCTATTTGAGAACCTTTAAGAATGTGTGAAAAATGCCACACCTTTGTCCCATCACCAATTTTCACGCCATCATCAACAAAAGCGCTTGTATGAATAAAGCTGTCCGATATTTTTGAGGTGGTGTTATCAGGTGGTTGAGATGCTGATTGATTTATTTTATTATTCGAAGAAGAAATGGTTATAGACTCTTCTGCCAATTCAAGTATCTTCAGCACTCTTAATCCTTCAACTCCATCTGTTTTTGGCTGTTTTCTCTGCATTACACATTCTGCAAAATGGGATAACTCCAGATTTAACGGTTCGCCAGCCTCTACTGGAATAACCTCATATTCAGCCTTTTGGACCTCAGGGACTTTCCCATCTTTCCATTCAATTTTATGGGGATATAAAAACAGTTTTTCTTTACTTACATCATCAAAAACAACCATCGCCTTTGAACCGGCAATGATTAACTTCTGCTCTTTATATGGATGAATCCAGCTTACAAAGATGTGCCCCTTTATTCCATTCCTGAATTCCAGTGTAGTAAGCGTAGTATCATATATACCCTTATTGAGATAATCTCCACCCATAGAAGTCACTTTTGTTGGTTCTTCTCCGAGGAGCATAAGAATAGCAGAGATGTCATGCGGGGCAAAACTCCATAATATATTTTCTTCAGTTCTGAGCTTCCCAATGTTAAGGCGATTGGAATAGATATACTGGACTTTGCCAAGGCCTCCTGATGTAATAATTTCTTTTAGCTTTTTTACCGCAGGATGATATTGCAGAATATGACCTACCATAAGAATACGTTTTTCTTTGTGTGCAATCTCTACAAGTTCCTCACCCTCTTTTACGGTCAGTGCAAGAGGCTTTTCAACAAAAACATCCTTCCCTGCCTTCAATGCCTGCTTAACAAGTGAATAATGAGTCACTGCAGGTGTTGCAATCGCAACAGCTTCAATTTCCCTGTCTTTTAAAAGTTCGCTGTATGATGTATAGAGCTTTACTCCTTTATATGGAATTAAATTGGGATTATCCGGATTGCTCTCACAAATCGCATAAAGTATCCCCATCTGATTGAAATTTCGAACCAGATTTTTCCCCCAGTAACCAGCGCCTACTACAGCTATTTTAACTTTCATATCTTCACTCCACCTGATCTCCACGTCTTTATTTAAGTTCTCCTTCTTTGTTCGCTCGTTCTACATACTCCATTAAAAATGCTGCTAAAATCCCAATAAACGCTGCAGTAATTGTAAATATAAGCACCAGTTGCCTCCTCCTGGGGCTTACCCTTTTCGAAGGTACACTTGCGATATCTAATATTTGAACGGTTGGTGTATCCTTTGCCTCCTGTATTCTTGCCATTTCATATTGCTGTGTCAAAAGTTCATAAAGCGTTTGTTGTACCTTTGCATCTCTGTAAAGCCTGGCGTATTGCAGGGACAGACCTGGTATTTCATTTGTTGGAATAAATATATTCTTTGAGGATGGATTGCCAGGTATTTTTTTTCCTTCTTCTAACTCCTTTAATCTTTCCTTTAGTCCATTTACTTCGGTCTTTAATATTTCTGCATTTGGATTATTCGGTGTGGCATATGAAAGCAGAGTCTGGAGTTCTACCTCTTTTGCCATAACATTGCCCTGCAGGATTCCGATAGCCTCTATAATGGCCTTTGACTGGTCATCAAGTTTTATTGCCCTGTTCTTTTCCTGAAATTCTTTCATGGCCTCTTCTGT
>JAHFER010000247.1 GCA_023248365.1 Nitrospirota bacterium | reverse complement strand
AGTTTTTGTACCGCCGACACGTTCAAACTCCTTCTGTTGAAGTATCCTGAGGAGTTTAACCTGGAGGGTCGGGCTCATCTCCCCAATCTCATCAAGGAATATAGTGCCTTCATCAGCAAGTTCAAACCTTCCGACACGCATAGAACTTGCGCCTGTAAATGCGCCCTTCTCATGACCAAACAGCTCACTCTCAAGGAGGTTTTCCGGAATAGCTCCGCAGTTTATAGGAATTAGAGGTTTGTTACGTCTCGAACTATTAAAGTGAATAGTCCTTGCAACTAATTCTTTACCAGTCCCACTCTCCCCGAGGATTAAGATAGTGCTGTCTGTGTCTGCCACCTTTTCAATAAGAGAACATACACCTTTTATGCCTTCACTTACGCCGAGGAGATTGTCAAAACAATATTTCCCTTCAAGGCTTCGTTTAAGCTGTGCATTCTCTACCTTTAGATTCTGAAATTCCAGTGCACGCTTAACCAATAATAATACTTCAGAGGCATTAAACGGTTTCATGAGATAATCAAATGCGCCTGCCTTCATTCCTTCTATAGCCGTAGCCACTGTTGCATAACCGGTAATAATAATACATTGCATCTCCTGATTTATTTTCCTGACATTCTTAATAAGCTCAATCCCGCTCATCTGAGGAAGCATAAGATCTGTTATCATCATGTGATACTTATCTTTTCTTACCTCTTCTACAGCAGCGGGTCCGTCTCCAACAGTTGTTGCAACATAACCGTTCATGGTAAGCAGGGTTGTCATGGTTTCACGTATGTCGGGGTCATCATCAACTACAAGGATTCGGTAGGGATACATGCTTGAATGCTACAAAATTTTGACGACTGTGTCAACATTTTACTTCTTGCACTTTTTTAACGTATGTGTTAGAAGTTATGAGTGATGGGTTATGAGTTATGAGTTATGGGCCATGTGTAAGGGGTGAAGAATAATGGAAACAGAACGGGATAGTATTATAATTGTTGGTAAAGGAAATGGCGTCTCAGATTTAAAGAAATCGTGGGGAGACAGGGGAATCGAAGTAACCCTGATCAGAGATGCCCATGAGGCAAAAAAAAGGATAACCAAGACACCATTTAAATTGGTTGGATTTGAACCAGATTTATTTGAAACCTTTGTCTCTGAAACACCCGCCCCTTCAATATCGTTAAAAGACTTTATAGAAAAAAGACTGCATGATTTTATAAAAAGATTTAAGGCATCAGAGGGGTCAAACCTATACTATACCCTGCTCAGGGAGATAGAGAAACCACTTATAACATTGGTGTTAAAAGAGACCGCAGGAAATCAGATACAGGCAGCACATATACTCGGTCTGAACAGGAACACCCTTAGAAAAAAGATCAGGGAATTAAATATCGTCATTGATAACCGATAACTTAGTTAAATCATAATCCCGCTTGACAATCTTTCCTGAAATTGTTAGTGTATCACTCCATCCAGTCAGCTACTTTATAGTTTATAGACCAGAAAGGGGACACTAATGACAAAGGCAGAGCTAATTGATAAGATTGCTGCTTCTGCAGGTATAAGCAAGAAGGCAGCAAATAATGCATTACATGCAACTCTTGATAATATTGTGAAGGCGTTACAGAAAGGTCAGAAGGTAACATTATTAGGATTTGGCACCTTTTCCGTACACGAAAGAAAAGCGCGTACAGGAAGGAATCCAAAGACAGGCGAGGCAATTAACGTCTCTGCTGCAAAGGTCCCAAAGTTTACAGCAGGGAAAGCATTGAAAAGCTCAATAAAATAGTGGACACTGAAAAGTGCTCATCTGCGGCGTCAGGGCTGCGGATTAGAACCTCAACGTACAATGGAGTACGCCTCGGCTCAAATCCTTGCCCTTCCTTGCACCTGAACACTTTTGAGCGTCCACTTAGAAAAGATTAAGGGTTCTTTTTATCAGCTCCTTCAAGGTCTAACACAGAATTGCAGTTCATGCACAGATAACCCTTTCCGGGGACCTTGCGGCAGTGTTCAGATATATAGAGTATCTCATATACTATCCCGCATTTTTTACAGATAATCTGATGTTCAAAATGGGGACTGTTGTTTTCCATTTTATATAAGCACCGCTCCTTTGCTTCCTGATGTTACCATCCTTGCATATCTTCCAAGCCAGCCCTTTTCCACTCTTGGCACAGGCGGTTTCCACATCTGCCGCCGCATGTTCATTTCCTCGTCGCTTATCTTTACATTCAGCAGGCGCTCATGAATATCAATACGTATAATATCTCCATCCTGTATAAGCGCTATCGGGCCTCCTTCTGCTGCCTCAGGTGAAACGTGTCCTATACAGGCGCCGCGTGTACCTCCTGAAAAACGGCCGTCTGTGATAAGAGCAACCTTATCACCAAGCCCCAGGCCCATTATATTTGCCGTAGGAGAGAGCATCTCCTGCATCCCCGGCCCGCCTTTAGGACCTTCATAACGTATTACCACCACATGACCTGCCTTAACCCTTCCTCCGAGTATGCCTGCACATGCATCCTCCTGAGATTCAAAAACAATTGCAGGGCCTTCATGTAACATCATCGCGGCATCCACACCGGCAGTCTTTATCACAGACCCTTCAGGCGCAAGATTCCCATAGAGGATTGCCAGACCGCCATCTTTACTATACGCATTCTCAAGCGGTCTTATAACCTCTTTATTCTTAATGAAGGCATCTTTAATATTCTCTCCAAGCGTGTTAAGGGTAACGCTCTTCTGCTGTAAATCCAAGAGCCCCTCCACCCTGCTCAACTCTTTTAGGATGGCGCTCACACCGCCTGCATTATGGACGTCTTCGATATGCCACTGTGATGAAGGGCTTACCTTGCATATATTTGGAACTCTTCTTGAAAGTTCATTTATCCTTTTAAGGTCATAGCTGATGCCTGCTTCATGTGCAATTGCAAGGGTATGCAGAATGGTATTGGTAGAACCTCCCATTGCCATATCAAGAACAAAGGCATTATAAATCGCCCCTCTGGTAACAATATCCCTGGGTTTCAGGTCTACCCTGATTAACTCAACTATCTGTCTGGCCGCACGGTTCAGAAGCTCTATCCTCTCCTGAGACTTTGCAAGGGCAGTACCATTTCCGGGAAGGGCTATACCAAGCGCCTCCATAAGGCAGTTCATGGAGTTTGCCGTAAACAGACCTGAACAGGAGCCACAGCTTGGACAGCCGTTCTCTTCAATATCCTTTAACTCTGCCTCTGTTATCCTTCCTGCCTGCAACTCACCTACACCTTCAAAGACAGATATAAGATCAACCACCTTCCCTGTTGAAGTCTTTCCCGCAGGCATTGGCCCGCCGCTCACAAACACAACAGGCACATTCACGCGCATAGCCCCCATAATCATACCCGGAACTATCTTGTCACAGTTCGGTATACATATGAGGCCATCAAGCATATGGGCCTGAGCCATAGTCTCAACTGAGTCCGCTATAAGCTCCCGGCTCGGA
>JAHFER010000246.1 GCA_023248365.1 Nitrospirota bacterium | reverse complement strand
TTTTAACCTGCATCATCATTTGAAATGAGAGATTTGCCTTTTCCATTGCAATCATTACCTGATGGATATTTGAATCATTTCCGAGCAGAAACTGCTGGGTTGCCTGATCTGCCTCTGTCTGAAGCCCGTTGACCTTTTCAATTGTCCCCTTAAGGACATCTGCAAAAGATTCCTTACTCTCAGCTTTTTTCTCCACTCCCTTAGCAGAAATCTCCTGAGCTACTTTTCCAATACCCTTTATCCCAAAATCATCCATGATTCCCCCCGCTTTTTTTCTTACCCATCACTCATTACCGATCACCCATTACCTGTTTTACCTTCCTATCTCCAGTGCCTTCTGAGCCATACTCTTTGCAGAACTTATTGTTGTTACATTTGCCTCATATGCCCTTGAGGCTGAAATCATATTAACCATCTCTTCAAGCAGATTAACATTCGGCAGTTGCACATATCCCTCTGCATTGGCGTCAGGATGCTTGGGATCATACACTTCCTGAAAAGGCCTCTGGTCTTCTATTACCTCACTAACCATTACCTTACCTGAACCATTACCGCTCATTGAATCCATCACCTCTGAAAAGACCACATCTTTTCTTCTGTAAGGCCCGCCATCAGGAGAATGTGTTGAATGTGCATTAGCAAGATTACCTGAAATAATATTCATCCTCACACGCTGTGCCTCAAGACCAGATGCACTGATACTCAGAATTTTTTCTATATCCATAGTTCCCCCTTACCTTCCTTCCCGTATTGCAGAAGCAAGATACTTAAATTTATTAGTTAAGATCTGTGCAGATGCATTATATAAAATGGTATTCTCTGCCATCCTTGCCATCTCCATCTCCACATTAACATTATTATTGTCATAATCAGCCCCATTGCTGTTTTTTATCTCTGTCACCCCCGTAACATTGCCAGTGTTTGAAATTCCAGGTTTCATATGTGCCGGATTAGTTGCAGACATACTGTCTGCCTTTTGACTATTCATTACTGCGTCAAGTTCCTTTTTAAAATTCACATTCTTTGCACTGTAATCAGGTGTATCCTGATTCGCAATATTAGAGGCAATTACCTCATGCCTCAGGCTCATAATATCAAGTGACTTTGATAAAAAAGAAATTGTTTTGTCAAATAGATTTATATTCATAGCTTATGCTGTCTGCAATTGACATACCACATACTTAGCAATATTATTAACCCAATTTTTCAAGGAGTTATACTTTGTTTCAGTTATTGCTAACAAGTTCAATAAGGTCATTATGGCCGCTTAGTTTTCACGGGGGAGGCAAATATTGCCTTATACAACCCCCTCCTCCCTGTACTCCTTCAATTTGTTTCTCAGGGTACGCACACCTATCCCAAGTAATTTTGCTGCCATGGTCCTGTTCCCCTTTACTTCGCCCAGGGTTTTCATAATTAACGACCTCTCCATTTGATGGACTGAGAGACCAGCGCTGATTACTGATATATTCTCCTTTGTATTAACATTTGCATTCACATTCTCAGGGGATTTTTCATCAATCATTATATGTTCCGGCATTATGGTGTCACCCTCAGCAAGAAGGATCGCCCTTTCTATAGCATTTTCGAGTTCCCTTATATTCCCGCGCCATTCATGGTCCTGCAATATTGAAATGGCATCCTGAGAAATCCTGCATACAGACGACCTGTCCATATTAACTCCAATGTTTCGATGTTTCTTTAAAAAGAATTCTGCAAGATGGGGCACATCTCCTGCCCTCTCTCTCAGGGGGGGGAGTGTCACAGGAAAGACATTCAGTCTGTAATAGAGATCCGCCCTGAATCTTCCCTCTTCCACTTCTCTTTTTAATGACTTATTAGTCGTTGCGATAACCCTGATATTAATATCTACAGGATCTTTTCCACCTATAGTATCAACCTGCCGTTCCTGTAATACCCTTAGAAGTTTGGCCTGTAACGGAAGGCTCATCTCGCTGACCTCATCAAGGAGTAGTGTCCCATTATGGGCCTGAATAAATTTCCCGTTTCTTTTATTAATAGCCCCTGTAAACGAACCCCTTTCATATCCAAATAACTCGCTTTCAAGCAGCCCGTCAGGGATTGCAGCACAATTAATTGCTACAAATGAATTAGACGCCCTGCGGCTTCTGTTATGAATAAATTTTGCTAACATCTCTTTTCCAGTACCACTTTCACCTTCTATCAGCACAGTCACATCACTAAGGGCAATCCCTTCAGCAATCTTCAGGAGTCTTAAAACCTTTGGATTCTCCGTAACAATCCCCTGCTTATGCTGTTTCTCCGGGAAAATACTGCTGTTATCCGGAAGCGAATCGAATGCCCTCTTTACCACCTCTTCCAGTGCATCAATTGAAAAGGGTTTAATAAGATAATCAAAAGCCCCAAGCTTCATCGCCTCAACAGCATTATCTATTGTTCCGTATGCAGTAATAATGACCACAGGTGTATTCTGTGACTGTTTCTTTATCTCTTTTAATATCTGAATACCCTCGCTGCTATAAGTCATTCTTATGTCAGTAATAACCATTTCGAATTTTCCTGATGAGAATTTGTCAATCGCCTCCCTGCCCTCTGAGGCCGTATCCACAGAGTAACCGCACCGTTTTAGTGTCTCACTCAGCGCATATCTCATCTCCTTATCATCATCCACAAGCAAAATCATATGACTCATAAATCAGCCCCCATGCCGCTCACAGGATTTTCAGGTAACCTTATTGAAAACTGGGTACCTTTACCTGCCTGACTTAACACCTTTATACTGCCTCCATGTACCTTGATTATATTATGAACTATAGTAAGGCCCAGCCCTGTCCCCTTTTCATTTGTAGTATAAAAGGGATCAAATATCCTTGCCAGATGTTGATGACCGATACCGCAGCCTGTGTCTTTAATCAGAAACTCAATGCAGGATGGTTCATCTGCCTTTATTACCTCAACAGTAAGAATCCCGCCTGTTTTCATGGACTGGAGAGAATTCATAAACATGTTTACAAACACCTGCCGCATAAGTATCTCATCACAGCTTATCGTTATTCGGGGATCCAAATTCTGTACCACTGAGATATCATTTTTCTGTATAGTGTAGTATACGACCTCAAGACATTTTTGCAGTATCATTGCAACATTATGAATCCTGAAATTTGGTTTGGGTGAACGGGTAAAATGAAGCAGATTCGACAGGATGTTGTCAATATTCTTAACGCCGTGTATTACATGATCAATAAGTTTCTTCTTATCTGCATCTTCGCTTAATTCCTTGCGAAGAAGAGATGTTATCAATTCTATACTGCCTAAGGGGTTCCGTATATCATGGACAATCTTTGTAACAATCCATCCCATGGATTCAATACGTATATCCCGTTCATGCTCTCCTCTTTCTTCCAATACAGACTGCATTGCCACGGTTCTGGATTCTAATTTATGATAGACTTGTTCTAGCTTCTCAGAGGTTTCATTAAAGGAAGAGAACGCCTCTTTCAGT
>JAHFER010000023.1 GCA_023248365.1 Nitrospirota bacterium | reverse complement strand
GGATTTTCAGATGAAAGAAGCCCTTTTATATCACAGATTAGAAGACAACAAAGTCCGGTGTGATTTGTGTGCCCACAGATGTCTCCTCACCGAAGGGAAAACCGGTATCTGCGGTGTCAAAAAAAACACCGGCGGTACGTTATATACACTTGTATATGATAAGGTAATTGCAGCGCATATTGATCCGATTGAGAAAAAGCCGTTATTCCACTTCCTTCCAGGTTCTACCTCATATTCAATTGCAACAGTAGGCTGTAACTTCAGGTGTCTCCATTGCCAGAACTCTGAAATATCCCAGATGCCTAAGGATGATAAGATAATCAACGGTAGTACCATGACGCCTGAAGGCATTGTGAATTCAGCTTATATATCAGGCTGCGAGAGCATATCCTACACATATACTGAACCCACGATATTTTTTGAGCTTGCATTTGATACTGCGAAGCTGGCGCATGAAAAGGGTTTAAAGAACGTCTTTGTAACAAACGGCTATATGACAGAAGAGGCACTGAAAATGATCAGGCCATATCTTGATGCGGCAAATGTAGATCTGAAGTTTTTCAATGAAAAGATGCACAAACGTGTCTGTGGTGCCTCGAGGGATCCTGTTCTTGAGACTATAAAACGAATGAGGGAATATGGTATTTGGGTAGAGGTAACGACACTTATAATACCCACTAAAAATGACACTGATGAGGAATTGTATCAGATAGCAAAATTTATAAAAGGTGTGGGTGCTGAAATCCCATGGCATGTGAGTGCTTTTCATCCGACTTATAAGATGAAGGACCTCCCCCGCACTCCTTCTGAAACATTGCGAAGGGCAAGGAAGATTGGCATTGACGCAGGATTACGTTATGTCTATACAGGCAATATTCCCGGTGATGATGGGGAACACACATTTTGCTATAATTGTAAGTCAGCCCTGATACATCGTGTTGGTTTTGAGATTGTAGCAAACTATATAATAGATTCCAGATGCCCCTTTTGCGGCGCTGTCATTGACGGTGTAGGTATGAGGCAGAGGGAACCGGAACATGTATGAAACTTTTGAACACAGGGCGGATATAGGTGTTCGTGGTTACGGAAAAAGTTTGGAAGAGGCATTTGAGAACGGAGCGAAGGCGATGTTTTCCGTAATGGTGGATATAGAAGGTGTAAGGCCTGTGGAGACGGAAGAGATAATTTGTGAGGCGCCGGATATAGAGATACTTTTTGTTGAATGGTTGAATAATCTGATTTCTCATGCACACCTCAGCGGGAAATTATTTTCCTGTTTTAAGGTTGAGATAACTGAAAATAGTTTGAAAGGTCTTGCCATAGGCGAAAGAATTGATAAAAATCGTCACCACATTATGACTGAGGTTAAGGGAGCAACGTACAGTAATCTGAAGGTTGATAAGGAAGATGATATGTTTGTTGCACAGTGTATAGTGGATGTGTAAGAACATGCAAGTAAGGCATAAGGCGTAAGGCATAAGGCATATAACCTTAAGCCGTATGACTTACGCCATAAGAATAAGAGGGGGCGATGGATATTAAATTATTAAACAAAATTTCTGATTATATATGGGAGATACCGCCGGAAGGGGAGATGAGGGTCCCTGGAAGGATATTTGGCTGTGAGGCGATTGTTGAAGAATTGGATGATAATGTTGTAACTCAGATAAAGAATGTTGCATGTCTCCCAGGTATTCAGGAGGCGTCTATTGCTATGCCGGATGCACACTGGGGTTATGGCTTTCCTATCGGCGGGGTCGGGGCCTTTGATCCGGAGGAAGGTGGTGTCATTTCGATGGGCGGTGTTGGATTTGATATATCGTGCGGTGTCAGGACCATGCGCACAGGTATGACGAGAGAAGAGATAACTCCGTACATTCAGAAGCTTGTTGACCGCTTATTTGCTATAGTTCCTGCAGGTGTCGGTTCAGAGGGAAAGATCAGGCTGAATCAAAAGCAGATTGATGATGTGCTTACCGGAGGCGCTAAATGGGCTGTCTCAAACGGATACGGTTATAAAGAGGATTTGAGATATATTGAAGAAGAGGGTGTGGTGGGTGGAGCGGACCCTGCACAGGTTTCTGAGACGGCAAAAAAGAGGCAGTTTAAAGAAATCGGAACATTGGGGTCAGGTAATCACTATCTTGAAATTCAATATGTGGCAGAGATATACGATGAAAGTGTGGCACAGGTACTTGGAATAAAGAGAGATGATATTCTTGTATCTGTCCACTGCGGATCAAGGGCTTTGGGTCATCAGATAGGCACGGACTATCTTAAAACTCTTGCTGAGGCTTCAAGAAAATACAATATCCCCATACATGACAGGGAGCTTGTCTGTGCCCCTATAGATTCTCCTGAAGGACGCAGGTATTTCTCTGCTGTTTATGCAGGAATCAACTGTGCCCTTGCAAACAGACAGGTTATATCACATCTTGTGCGCGAGGGATTCTCTGATGTTATTCCAAAGGCAAGGATATCAATCCTGTATGATGTTAGCCACAACACATGCAAGGTAGAAGAGCACATGGTTGGAAAAAAGGTTAAGAGGCTTTTCATACACAGAAAAGGGTCAACAAGGGCCTTTGGCCCGGGTAGAAAAGAGATACCGGAAGAATACAGGACAGTAGGTCAACCTGTTTTAATTGGGGGGACAATGGGTACGTGCTCTTATATCTTAACAGGAACGGAAACAGGAATGAAACTGTCATTTGGTTCTGCCTGTCATGGGGCAGGAAGGGCGATGAGCAGGACTCAGGCAAAGAAGAAATGGAGAGGGGACGAGCTGCTGAAAGGATTAGCTTCTCAGGGAATTATTGTGAGGACACATTCATATTCAGGCGCTGCTGAAGAGGCCCCTGGCGCCTATAAAGACGTAACTGCTGTAGTGGATTCAACTCATAATGCAGGACTTGCTAAGAAAGTGGCGATGGTAAAACCGCTGGCCTGTGTTAAAGGATGACCCCCTCACCCTAACCCTCTCCCGCTTTTCAAAATTGGGGGAGAGGGAATTGTCTTCTCTAAGGCCTCCCCTCCCTTGACGGGAGGGGATTAAGGGGAGGGTGAAGGTCGTTAACTTTTAAAGGCTGACTAAGGGTTTCTTAAAATCTCCCTTAATCTGGATGGTGTAGTATCCCTCACGGTCTTTTGTACGTTCAATGAATGAAAGGATTCCTCTGTAGTCCTTTTTCATCTTTTCGCCCACTTGAAATTTTATGGCTATATTGATATTTCCGGGGTCTGAATCAGACTGAAGCTGAATATCACCTTTTATGAAGCCCTTTATATCGTTATTTTTGAAATGGGTGTCTTTCAATGACAAGGTCTGTCCCTTAATATCAATAGTCCCATTTAATTCATTAAGCGGAATATCAGGGAGCGGAAAACCCATGATATTGATCTTTCCCAGTTTTCCATTTTTTAACAACAGGCGTATCTGACCTTCCGGAAGACTGTTATTCTTAAGATTCAGTATAATATCTCCGCTTAAGATACCGGTTAGTTCTGCAGGTATATCTCTTACTTTCTCAATGCGGGAGATGTCAACATTACTCCAGTTTACATGAGTCATCCTGTTATTATTATTTAGTGTAGTTATCCCTTTGAGAGAGCCCCCATAGCTGCTGGCGCTTATTACTGACACGGGACTAAAGGTAAATATGTTTTTTACCGGTATCTCAATAGAAAATTTATCTAAATGTCCAACTACATTATGTATGTTTCCTGTTCTCTTTCTGAACTCAAAATTTTTAAAGGTTATTCCCAGAGGAAATGCCCAATTGCCGCTGTGTGCATTAATTTCAGTGGCAGTTGCTTTTTCGATCTCATAAATTATCCTCGCTTTTATATCCTCCTTAGGGAATAAGAAATAGAGTGATAATACAAAAGTTACAAGAGAGAAAAGGGTATAACCAATTATGGATTTGTAATTATTTTTTATAAACATTTTCATAAAATAACATTTACGAATAACGAACAACGGACACGTATCACGGTTTTCACTTTACCTTCTCATAAAAACTTACAGTTACAGTTGCATCCATTAGCCCCGGGTCATCAAACCTGCTCTTTATATGAAGGTTTTTAATCTTTAAAGGATATTCTGAACTTTCAACAATGTGCAGGTATCGCATAATGTGTTCAAGTACCACCTTCTCCATCTTTATTTCGATAGAGGATTCCCTGTAATTTTCACCCATAGGAGTCATGGACGGTTTCATTGAAACTATCTTATCTTTTATTTTGGCCTGTGTTGAGACGCTCTCCATAAAGGTAAGAGGGGAGAAGCCCTCTTTTGTCTTTGAGGCGCCTTTTTCCAGGTTATTATATTCCTGCTTCAGGAAGAAATAGTCCCCGCTCAGCTTTAGTACGTCGTTATACTGGGACTCTCTCTGCTTAATCATCCTGCTAAGATTTGAATAACGTTCTGCAAACGGGGCAATGACAGACCCGTACACAATGATGATTACGGCGCCTAATACGCCGAATATAACAATGCCCTTTTCCCGTGCATTTAATTTATTTAGATACTGACTTATATACTGAATTGTATTATTCATTTTTAAATACCTTTTTTAACACAGAGACACAGAGTAGTGAGTATTAAACATTTAAATAAATCTCTCTGTGTCTCAGTGGCTCTGTGGTAAATTTTCACTTCTACATTTCCACAACAATCCTGAACTTTACCTTCTTCTGGTCAGCCCCCAGTTTTGCATCTGCCACATCAACCTTTTTAAATATAGGGACAGTTTCAAATTCCTTTTTAATCTTTTCTATATTCTCAAAACTGTCAGTATCTCCCTGTATTCTTATTTTTGACTTTTCTATAAGAAGATCATCAATATTTACCTTTATCTCTTTTGGTATTTTCTCACTCAGGATATTCAGCAGTTTAAGTGATGACATCCCCTTTTCTGCGCCGCCGCCAAGGGCCACGACCTTTTTGCGTAAATCATCAACTGCACTCTTGAACTGCTGATATTCATCAACCACATTTCTGGCATCGGGGAATGTCTCCATGTATACCTTTCGTATATCTGATTTCAGTGACTCATATCTGACCTCTCTGTAATGATATCTTGAATAAAAGTCCACAGAGCCAATGACTATGAGTATTATAACAGATACAATCAGGTATATGATTTTCCCTGTAGTTTCCTTTACCTCTTTTCTGTGGAAATATTCGCCTTTTCTGAAATTAAGCCCTAATGCCTGCCGTTTGCGTGCCCCCCTGAGGACAAGCCCAATGCCTGTGGAATAAATAAATCCTGCATCTTCTCCCCGGTTAATCCGCTGAACAACTTCAGCAGGGAGGCCCAGGTATGCCACATCCATATTATGCAGGGCATTGTTCAGATAATTATTTATGTTGAGAAGTCTCGAACCGCCGCCAGTTATATATAATTTTGTTACAGGGTCATTATTCTGAATCTCATAGGAATGAAGACTCTGCTGTAATTCTATAAGAAAGGGTTGAAGACCTTTTCTTATAGCAAGAGATAAAGTGTCAGCTTCATTTTCTGACTTCTTGCTTCTAACTTCAGATTTCTGATCCTCGTCTTCTGACTTCTCATCTGCTTCCTGCTCACTGCTCACTGATAACTCGTAATCAGTTATTCCTGTTGTAATCTTTTTTTGTTCTGCTTCTTCAAAACTTATTCCGAGTGCTTCCTGAATTGCAGATGTTATTCCATTACTGCCTTTGTTTAATGTTCTGATACTTACAGGTTTGCCTTTTGATATTATGCAGAGGTTACTCCTTGATGCCCCAATATCGAGAACTGCAACTGTGTCATCGGTTTTATTCCACTCCATCAATGTTTGATATAATGCAAGGGGTTCTAACTCGATGACACGGGGTTCAATATAGGCGCCTTTAAGGGTATCTATGTGTTCCTGAAGCGTATTCTTGTTAATTAGCGCCACGCAGACAGAAGACCTCTGAGGGCCTTTGCCGTTATTCCCATTATTCTTCGAAAGGATAAACTGGTCTATGACCATTTCATCAAGGGAAAATGGTATAAGCCCTTCCACCTCATAGGGGACTACCTGCGCAATCCTGGTTTCATCGGTAAAAGGTATCTGGAGATAGTGAACAGAGACAATGTTGCCCGGGACAGAACTGACAACTACGTCAGGACTAATGTGATTTTCCCTGATTATTGATGTAATAAGCTCCTGCGTGCCTTCACCAGTTACAGGTTTTTCATAGACCTCCTGGATCTCGATCTTGCCGAACCGTTCTCTTCCGAGGACAACTTTTATTGAATGACTGCCTATGTCTATGCCTAAGATTTTTCGCGCCATGCTCTATAAGGGTTTCCTTCTGTCATTCCCGTGTAAACGGGAATCCAGATTTAGCAGGAATGACAAAATAACTATTGTAATAAAAATAAAAATACCAACAACAACCTTCTCAGCTATCGTTGTCTTTACCATAAAGCCGCTGAACATTATAGCAGGAATCAGACTAATTCTCACTATGGTTTTTAATATAGCATATTTTTCTATTGTTCCTGCGATATAAGGACTGTAGTAGTAATAAATTGAGACGAAATTACTTCCGGCAGAATTTGTTAAAAGGTATTTATCACGAAATTCCCGCAGGATCTTTACGTAAGGATGGAGAGGTGAGCCAAATGCGGCAGTTGCAATAAAACACCTCTTATCACCGCCGGTTCTTGTTGAGCTGTCTGTTGTAGTATTTGTTAAACTGTTCGCATCACAATCCCTTGTAGCGCCCGGTGTCATAGTTACAGGATTGCTGGCTGTGATGGAACCTGATGGATTGAGACCGCCAAGAGAAGCTGTTATCGTAGCAGTTACTGCGTTGGACAAAGTTGCAACGCCGTAACTGTTGATGGATGCATTTCCGATAACTGACCAACCGGTACCGCTTTTCAGAACCTGATTACTGTTGTCCTTCATAATGACATAGTATTGCTGTTTTCCATGTTTACCATATCCGAGATCTTCCGCAACAACAGAGGCTGAGGCAGGTTTTATTTCTAAAGAAGATAGGGTAGCAGATGAAGAAGAGGTATTAGAAACGTTGATGTGAAAGGTCTTCTGTGCGCCGGGAGCAATAGCGTAGTTTAACAAGACAATAACAACCTTTTTGTATGGTCCTCCGCTGCTGAATCCATTTATTGCAATAGAGCCGGTATGATTTCCGGGGTCTGTTAATAATTCAGTTACATCATATGCTGTATCTGATGAGAGGAATCCTACTACCATTATGCTGATATTACTGTCTCCGTCAAAGGCGATATTAAGGGTTCCTGACCCGGAAGCAGGCGGGGTAAAGGCAAAATATTTTGCGGTTAAAGTATCTAAGGAACAATTAATATTTTTAGAAGCCGAGAAATTATCAAATAAATTCTGAGAGATGTCACAGTTGGGGTAAATGGAATTAACCGGATCAAAAAGTACTGCAACCGGATTATCCACGCTCCAGTCTTTGTAAATCTGTCCGTCATCGTATGTGTATGTTAAATTGGCTACCCTTAATTCTTTTAGCTCTTCCGCAAGAGAGGAATTATTTTTTACCAGCACATTTTCTATTGCTGGTATTGGAGTGTCTCCTTTATTATTTTTAATATCATTCCAGACATCATACACGAATTTAGAGCCGTACTTCTCTGTCATATGTTTTATCCAGACTGAGGTGCCATATTGAAATATCCCAGACCCGTATGTATAAAGTGGTAACTCCTGATGCTGGAACCATTGGTCTAAATAGTTCACATAATCATTAGCATCAGGATATATTTGATCCTCCATCCATGTGGCAGATGCCTCCATCCACCAGCCCTGACAATCGTAACAGCCCAGTGGAGCGGGATCATCTGCTATCTGAAATTGAATGGTATGGAAGAACTCATGGGCAGCGGTTACCTTCATAGAATCTTCCTGTGAAGATGGAAAACCAGCAAAGTCATTTTCAAAAATCATGTAGACTGTTGATGCCGGCTTCCCTGTATCAACCTGTGTGTATCCGTATGCATCTAAATCCGCGAGATAGACATCTAACAGGCAGTCGCCGCCTTCTGTTCCGTCTGAAGGCGGTGCATCGTAGCCCAATTCGTCTATCTCTTTTTTCCATACATTATCCAGAATATCAGCAAACTTTTCCACATAGTCAGGAATATTATTGTTATTGGTATCAATAGTTGGAACTGCATCACAGCTTCCAAGAGTATTCGGGTCACAGTTTGTGTTATCTGTTGTATAATGAATCCTGAAATGTTTTGCCGGGCTTATAATACTTTGAACAATTACCCCGCTTCTGTACAGAGGTGTTGTTCCATCAGAATCCGTAAGCTCTCTGCTCAAGACTCCTGTATGTTCTCTCTCATTTCTATAGAGTGCAGTAATCGTATCATTCCTTCCTCTTGCCAGAAGTCTTGCATTTTCAGTGGAGAGTAGATGTTTGTTTAAGCGTGCCTCCATTATAATCGGAGTACCGGATTTTAGCGGGATTTTTGATTTAAAACCCAGTGGCAGGTTGTTTGGGTTTAATACCGCTGAGACCTTATAATTCAGTGCATCGCTATAGCTTATCCCGCCATTCCTGTATACCCTGTCTATCAGTTCGATGCTTGTGAAGTCTCTTGCCATAGTGAGGGCAGGCGATAACAATAAACAAGTTGTAAGTGTTACAATCAAACTTAAATAAATTGTTATTTTATTTTTCATCAGTCAATCAGGACAAAACCAGACCTGAGATTCTTTATAACAGTCTTTCCTGCTGATAAATCAATCTCAAGTTTTTCCTTGCTTCCTCCTTTGCTGAGTGTGTATTTGCCAGGCGGCGCTTCAAATAAAAAATGGCCATTCATGTCAGTCTCTTTTGTTATTACATTTCCATTGTTTTCTAACAGGACTTCTATACTCTTACTGAAGGCCTTTATCCCGTTGTTGAATTGAAGCTTACCCCCTCTTATTGGTTGATATACAGTTCCAATAATAAAGCCGGCATGTTCCATACTATTTATTTTCATCACAGAAGAATGTTCAATATTTTTTTGCTCCTTCACAACTATATTGTCGGCCTTTGGAATAAACCCTTCTTTTGTAAAAAAGATAACCAGATAATTGTTTTTTGATACGGGGAGTTCAGAGATGTTATATTGACCCATATTATCGGTTTTGGCATTACGAAACGTAAAGCCGTCAAACGTGCTGACATCCAAATTACTTATTGGATATCCGTTCTCATCGCTGACGTGCCCGTATAATCTTTCTATAATGTCTGCAGGCTTCCTGATAGCAAGGCACTCCATTGAAAAAAAGGTTAGTGATAGTAATATTATTGCAATTATACCTGTCTTATTGATTCGTTTCATCTTAAATCCCTTATTCTTATTTCTTACTTCTTACTTCTTACTTCCTGCTTCTGGCCTCTGACTTTTGACTGCGGGAGGGGACAAGCCCCTCCCCTACTTATTCTATCCGCCAGTATAAAATAGTCCCTTTGTTATTCTGTCTTTGAACAATAGCCGTTATCGTCTTCCTGCTGTTGTTGACATCTCCTGTAGATGTTATAGAAAAGAAGTTGCTTTTGACATCTATAAATTTTTGTAAATCGTTAAAGACGTTATCAGCTAAAGAAATATTATTTTTTACGTCTAATTTTTTCTGAAAAGGATTCTCTCCCCTGTAAGCAATTATTTCATCAACCACTTCCCCTGTGAGGTCTTCAGAAAGGGACAACAGCACCTCTTTACTTGCAGTATTTATATTTATCAAACCATCAGAGTTAACAGTAAGGAATTTATTCAGTTTGCTGAATAAATCACCATCTATCCCTTTTATCATACGTAATTCCTGCAATGAATCAAGGGGCTTGTTTTTTGCTGAGTAGTGTTCTTCCAGTCCTTCATAATAATTGCTTTCAGTACCGTTAGGTAACTCATCACTGTCTTCATCAATAAAGTCAGCGATTGCATCGGGTATTTCATCTGATAAACCTTCTTTAACATCAAATTGTTTTAGGAGTCGTGACATAAGTGAGCGTCTGTCTTTTGCCAGGATGCCCCCTAAATTTTTTGCCTTTTGATCAAATTTGTTTATATCAATCTTGCTGTCTTCATCGGTGATTTCCACAGTAACAGTTCCATCTCCTACAGGTACCGGCGGCACCTTCTGAGCCCAAAATTCATTCAAAGCGTCGTATTTTGTATCTTTCTTACTGTCTTCCACGCTGTCTTCTTCAAGTACTGCAATTGCAAATGTTATCCCTGATTTAGCAAGATAGTATGCCTGCATCTCATCCCTGAAATTGGCCGCAGACCTTGCCTCAACGCGCATGTCCATACTAAACTCAAGGATTATAGTCAGCAACAGGGTCAGTACAAGCAGTGTTATTACTAATGCTATGCCTTTATTGTTATTCATATTAACATACCTGTTTCATTCTTTGGTTTTTTCTATCCCCCTGACTTTTTTCCAAGCGGAATTTCAGCAATGCTCTTAAAAGTCCTCTCTGTGCCGCTGCTGTCCTTTACTATAATAGTTATCTCTACTGCCTGGGGTATGTTTTTATTTACGGTTGAATCCCAACTGTCCACCCATGCGTCATTGTCGAGATAACGGAAATTAAGCCCGACTATGTCCTCTGTGATTTCAAATGAGTCCCCGCCATATCCGGGATTTTCATCGATACGCCTTTTTATCCTCTTCATCAAAACAGATCCGCCTTCATTTCCCCTTTTCATGTAATATCCGACCTCTGCCTGATCAGATTCTTTTGCATCTTTGTTGCGTATCCTGTTAGAGTATGCAGTAAAATCAATACTGTCATTGGGGTAGCCCTCTGAAGATTCATCTGTCCCTTTAAAAAATGTCCTGTCATTATCCTTAACTAAAAAGGCCATGCTGACATCCTGCATCATTCTGGAGTAGGCGGCTCGGACACCTCTCAATTCCTCGATAGATGCCTCAGTCTTTCCGATTGCCTTACGGGTCATGACGAAACTTTCATAGACTGTTGAAAGGACTATGGCGAGGATAGCAATGGCTATCAGAACCTCCATAAGGGTGAAACCGTTTTCCGTGTCCGTTTTCCGTGTCCGTACAGCCATGTCCCTCACTATTGTTCCTTCTCCCTGACATAATTGACCAGGTCAACACTCCTTTTGCCTCTCCCGTCTCCAAACGAGATTTCTACCCTGACCTCTTTCATGTGCTCATAGGCTGTGTCAGACACAGTGCTGTGCCAGGAGTATCCAGGATAATCTTCAAACCCCCCTGAGTCATCACCACCGCTGCTTATTCCCCCCTGTTCCATTTCACCCATCTTTTCAGACGCAAGGAGTGTGGCTATAGTCACACTCCTTGCATAATCCGCAGCAATTATACTCTGATTCCTCGAATGGAGTAGTACAACAAATGAGGTTGCAATAATAAGGAGTGAAATCATTACTTCAAGGAGTGTGAAGCCGCTGTTTTTATTACTCATAAACTTCAACATATCCTTCGAGTATCTTGACTTTGCCTGTAAGCGGAGTGGTAACAAGGGTATAATCGTTTTTACCATTTGATATATGTATGATGCATTTGTCCATGAAACCATCAGGATAAAATTCTATAGTGACCCGGCCCTCTGTGGCCTTTTGGGTGGTTTCAGTTTCTATGTCTTTGATAAATATCTTTTCAGGAAGTCTTTTATACCTGTTTGTTACATCAATTACCTCAGAAGCTTCCTTATCCTGATTTTTCTCAATAATTAAATATTTTCTTTCTGTAATGTCGAACACAAGCTGGTAGGCAACCTTTTTCAATACAGATTCATCAAACAGAGACTGGATAGTACCTGCTAATTCCCTGGAGGAACTCCGTAATTTTGTATCCTCTAAGCCGCCTAATTTTGGAATAGCAAAAAGCAGCACTATCCCTATGAGGATCATGATTATGGATAACTCTATGAGGGTGTATCCGCTATTCCAGGTTCCAGCTTTGGATATCGGCATTCTTCCCTTCGCCGCCTTCTTCTCCATCTGCTCCGTAGGAGTAAAGATCATAATCTCCGTGAACCCCTGGACTTATATAGACGTAATTATTTCCCCATGAATCCTTGGGAACTTTGTCCATATAGCCGCCTTCTTTCCATTTTTTTGGTATTTCTCCGATGGCGGGTTTTTCTGTCAGAGCCTGCAGCCCCTGGTCTGTGGTTGGATAATATCCGTTATCGAGCTTGAAAAGGTCAAGGGCTGATTGAAGATTTTTTATCTGTACCATGGCCTTTGTATGCTTTGCCTCTTCAGTCCTTCCCATAAGCCTCGGAACAACAATACCTGCCAGCAGTCCTATAATAATCAGTACCACCATGATTTCTATGAGAGTAAAGCCGCTCTCGTTCTTCATCATTCGTTTCATATTTCCCCCTTGATTCTTTATCTTACCACCTGGCTCATTTCAAATATTGGCAGAAGTATTGAAAGCACTACGAACATTACGATTACTCCCATGAAAAGGATCATCAAAGGTTCAATTAATGATGTTAGTCCTGCCACTGTCGTATCAACCTCATCATCATACGTTTCAGCAACCTTTGATAACATTCCTTCAAGCTCTCCGCTCCTCTCCCCGACGGTTATCATCTGTATGACCATTGATGGAAATACTCCGCTTCTCTTTAGGGGTTCGGATAA
>JAHFER010000245.1 GCA_023248365.1 Nitrospirota bacterium | reverse complement strand
ATAATATACTATGGATTCTATGATCTTACCCAGGTTCAGTATGATCTTTTTCATTCAATAGCACAGAATTATCCTTCTTCACTTTATTTTCCATTGAAGGATGGGATGCCTGCCTGTTCTTTTGCAAAGAGGTTCTTTGAGGGATATATACAGGGTATGATCCATGACCCTGAAGATATTATTAAACTATCCAGTACTGTTGAGACTGCGGCTAAAGCGGAAACCATGTTTCCTTTTGGTCATTTGACAACTATCATAAATGTTTCCGGTGCAGAAGATGAGGTAGTTACAGTTGCAAAGGCCATTCTGCAATTAGTTGAGATTGACGGCTATAGTTTTTCAGATATAGGTGTTGCTGCAAGGGAGATAGATGAATATGGACTCTTGATTGAAAGGATTTTCCGCACTCACTGCATACCATATATTTCAAGTGCAAAGGTTCCTTTAAGCAGGTACCAGAATACAAAGGCGGTCCATCTCCTTTTTGCTGTGCTGAAAGAAGGGTTCAGGCGCTCTGATGTACTTGACCTTGTCTCTTCTCACTATTGCAGAATTCAGGACTTCTGCCCGGATGGTGTTGAACCTGAACCTGATATGTGGGATTTAATTACGCGCAAGGCCGGTATATCAAAGGGGCTGGATGAATGGGAGCGGCTTGATAAGTATATAACTACCCCCCCATCCCCCCCTTATAAAGGGGGGGCAAGGGGGGGTGAAAGGTTGTTTTCGGGTGATGATGAAGACGTGAAAGACCAGAAAATCAGCGGAGAACAGATTGCCGGACTCAGTGCTTTTATTATTTCTTTAAAGGAAGATTGGGACACACTCCCCGAGGTTAGTTCATGGGAGGGCTATATAGATTTCTTTATGATGTTCATAAAGAAATATCTTGAGATAGAAGGTTTTATAGTTGATGCACTGTTATCACTAAAGGCGTTTAGCTTAATCAGTAATGAGGTGACGTTAAACAGTTTCATAGATACCTTCATAAGGCGGCTTGAAAAGATGAGTATCCCGGTTGGAGATGGCAATATTGCAGGTGTCCGCGTGCTTGATGCCATGGCTGCACGGGGTATTCCATTTAAGGCGCTATTTATCCTGAACATGAATGAAAAGGTCTTTCCCAGAAATATAAGAGAAGATCCTCTGTTAAAAGACTCTGTCAGGAGGATAATGGAGAAGGACCTGGGCTTTAAGATAACCTTTAAGATAACAGAGAAATTATATGGCTATGAAGAAGAGAAACTCCTTTTTTACCTGTTGCTCAGTTCTGCACGGGAAAGGGTATACATATTATATCAAAGGACAGATGAGGCGGGACAGACTAAAATTCCGTCAGGATATTTATCCGAGCTTAAGAAGGGGTATCCTGTTAAAGAGATTAATATACCGAGACGGCTTTCTGATAAGTTTTCCTCTTCAGAATATTTCGTCAACCGCCTGCTTACACCAAAAGAGCTTGCTGTAAGGCTTATTTTGGAAAAGGGGGATCCTGCACAGGTAATATCACGGTTTGATCTGAATCCGCTGTTGTACAAACATGGCGTGAGATATCTAAAACAGATTGAGCTTAAAGGGGAGGAGCTGACAGGGGTTGACGGGCTCACAGGCGCAATAAAACATTACTGGAGCAGTATCAGGCTTTCAGGCATTTCACCTACGTCTCTGGAGAAGTATGCCAGGTGTCCCTTCTCATACTTTATGAGCAATGTGCTTGGGCTCAGGAAATTAAGCCGTCCTGAGAATGTGTACGGCATTTCACCTGCTGATATTGGGACGATATGTCACGCAATATTAAAAAGGGTTTACAGCAGAACCGCTGAAAATCCCCCCTTAGAAGGGGGGGGCAAGGGGGGATTGGATGAGTCCGCCTCTGCTGAATTTGATGCGTTTCAAAAGGAAAATCAGACAGGCTATCCGCTGCTATGGGAGATATTGCAGAAAAGATTAATAGTTGTGCTTAAGTCCCTTATAGAGCAGGATGCACGAGATTTATCCTCATCAGGATTCAAACCCTTTGCATTTGAGTTAGATGAGAGAAGTCTTTTTGCAGAGGGTTCGCCTGAAGTTATGCCCGAAATTTTAAATGACGTCAGTGTTCATGGAGTTATTGACAGATTGGATGTAAATCCTGACACAGGCCATTTCAAAATTATAGATTACAAGTTCAAGGCCGGCAGAAAGATTAGCAGTGAGGATAAAAATCTTATACTCTCTGCTATCAGAGGGAAAAAACTGCAACCACCCCTTTATATCCTGATGGCAAGGCCCTATCTTGAAAAGATGGGCTTTGCAAAACCTGTCCCTGATAAGGTGAGTTTCTATTTTATTGCACCAGGCTGGGATTCTATGAACGAAGCTGAACTGCATTCCGAATTTCCCGGTGATTGCTGGGACACCCCGATTGGCAATCAGATTAATGCTACAGTGGCTTTGCTGTTGATTGGAATTAAGGAAGGATTATTTTTTATTTTGCCTGGCACTTATTGTGACAACTGTGATTATAAAACAGTCTGCCGCAAGAACCATTACCCGTCATTCCTACGGGCAGAGAGAGATGAACGGGTGAGGCCGTATTATTCTTTAAGGAGCAATAAGATATAATGGAAAAAAATAAACCACAGAGCACACAGAGACTAAATATTATTAAAACCTTAAAATCAGTCATAATTCTCTGTGCTCTCCAGTTTAATATGCTTGATTACAGTAATCATGTATTAAAGAAATGAGTGCACAGAGTAATATTATAGAAGAAATCTTTTCTTAAATATAATTTCTCTGTGCTCTCTGTGGTTAAAAACGGGGATTTTCGGATGGACAATCTGCCTGATTATGAAAACAGACGCCTTGCGGTTACTACCTTTGATAAAAATATAGTAGTTACTGCAGGGGCCGGGACAGGTAAAACAACCTTACTCGTAGACCGTATAATATGCCTGTTGATGCGGCCGCAGGACCCTTTAAAAATTACTGATATAGTTGCCCTCACTTTTACAAACAAGGCCGCCGGTGAAATGAGGAGCAGGCTCAGGAAAAGGTTAGATGGGATTATATCTTTTGGATTGAAAGTAGAAGATGCAGGCGAAAACCGGATGCTGGCAGAGATTATTGAAGAATTCAAACTCAGTGATAAAGAGGTAAGGTTACTGGCTAAGAATGCAGTCGCGGAGATTGAAAAGTCTCAAATATGTACAATGCACAGTTTTGCCGGATTTGTCCTTCGCTTTTATCCTTTAGAGGCAGGGCTTGACCCAGGATTTAAAGAAGATGACGGGTCTGCATTTATGGAGTTGTTTGAAAAGGAGTGGGAGATATGGTTAGATGTCGAATTGTCGTTAAATTCGCCTCACAGGGAATTGTGGGAGGAAATCCTTAACAGAACAACTCTTGAGTCTTTGAAAGATTTTGTGAAGGAATTATGTAACGAGGCGATTCCATTGAACTCTATTGTAAAAGGCAGGACAGAGGATTACTCAAATAATGAATTTCAATT
>JAHFER010000244.1 GCA_023248365.1 Nitrospirota bacterium | reverse complement strand
TGTAATAACCATGGAAACCATCATGGAGTTTTTAGGTGAGAAATAACTCATGAACCCCAATGCCCCTTCGGGGCACAAAGGAACATGAAAATAATATTCACACAAAGACACAAAGACACAAAGAACACAAAGAATTGTAAAATTTTAAAAGCTGTTACATTTATCTTATTTATCCTCTCTGTGGCCTTCGTGCCTTTGTGTGAGAAAAGGATTTTCGGATGAACTACGGCCGTTATCAGATAATCAAAGAGATTGGGAAAGGCTCAATGGGGATGGTTTACCAGGCCCATGATCCTAATCTTGACATACAGGTCGCATTAAAAGTGCTGCGTCAGGACCGTGTTATAAGCGAGGCATTTGTAAAGCGGTTCCTGTCAGAAGCAAAGGCGCTCGGCCGTCTTGATCATCCGAACATTGTCCGGGTTTATAACGTTGATGAGGCTGACGGTACCGTCTATATTGCAATGGAATTCATTGAAGGAGAACCGCTCAATGAAATTATACAGAAAAAGAGATTCACACCCCTGGAAATCATTGAGTTTGGCAGCCTGGTAGCTGAAGCGCTTGATTACGCACATCAGAAAGGTATCGTCCACAGGGATGTAAAACCCAGCAATATTCTGTTGAGGTCTGACGGCAGGTTAAAGATTACAGACTTCGGCATTGCGCGCATTGAAGATCCATCCGGTCATCAGCAGACGCAGGCAGGAGAGATACTCGGCACACCGGCCTACATGTCTCCTGAACAGATTGAGAGCAGACCCGTTGACGGCCGTTCTGATTTATTTTCTTTAGGAATAATTTTGTATGAATTGAGCGCCGGTACGAGACCCTTTAAAGGAGAAAGCCTTGCATCAATTTTTAATTCTATCATTAAAGAAAGTCCCGCACAGATAACAGAGACAGCCCCTTCCATACCGCGGGAATTATCTCAGGTTATCATGAAGTGCCTGCAGAAATCTCCGGATGAACGTTTTGAAACAGGCAGGGAGCTGGCCTCAGCCTTAAAGAACTGCCTTAAAAAGGAAGCGCCGGTTGCTGCAGTCATTCCAATGAAAGACTTGCCAACAACAGACCGGCAAATAACAGACAGTCCAACTGCAGGAATGCCGGCAACTGTCAGGTCAACGACAGAAAAGCCGGCGGCAGCCAAGAAAGAAAAAAAGATTTTTATTCTCTTTTTAATCGTGATAACTTTTGCTATGATAGGCGGAGTTACTTATTATATTAAACTCAGGAATGCAGAGTATACACCCGCTGCAAAAAAAGTAACTTCAGCTTTTCTTAAAGTGGAAAGTATGCCGGCTGAAGCAAATGTTTTTATAAATGGTACGTTCAAAGGGAAAACCCCTGTAAGACTTGAACTTCCTGCAGAAGAAAAACATGAAGTCCGCTTAACCCTGCCAAATTACCAGGACTGGGAGGCACAGGTTCAATTAAAAAAAGGAGAAGGAGAGACCCCGCTTTTTGTACAATTAATGTCAGCGGGGGATACAAAATAATAAATTCATAGAAAGGTGAAAACGATATGAAGATAATTATTAATCGTTATAATTTTTTACTGATCGCCATCATGGGAATTATGCTTGTCAGTAATGTATGTTATGCTCAGATAACTTCCGGTCAGGGCGCTCCGGCCTTTTCCCTTCAGGACATAAACGGCAAGGGCTTTGATCTGACAGGGGTGAAGCAGCAGCCGCTGACCATCCTGTATTTCTTTGATATTGAATCAAGGCCCAGTCAGGAAGGTTTATTGAGCCTTCACAGCCTGGTAAAAAAGTATAAGGGGACAGACCTTGTTGTGTGGGCAATCACTACATCTAACAAGGAAAAGGTAACTAATTTCGTAAAAAGTACAGGTATCAGTTTCCCGATTCTTCTCGACAATTCAACAGTCAGCAGCCTTTATAATGCCAGAATGGTTCTCCCTACCATTTGCAGCATCGGGCCAGGCCTTAAAATCCTTGATTATTTCCAGGGAGGCGGAAAGACAACCGAGAGCATGCTTGTAAGGGTAGCTGAAAGGGAATTGCAGAGAAAGCAGACCACGCTTGCAAAGGCAATCAGCGATGAGGTAATAAAGAAGAATCCGCAGAATGTAAAGGCAAAGGCAGTAAAGGGATATGCCGCATTGAAGGATGGAAATCTCAAAGATGCGGAAAAAACATTCACCGAACTTCAGAAAGAGAAAGATGGGAAAACCCTGGGTAAAGAAGGGATGGCAGTAGTCTACACAAGAAAGAATCAGCCTGAAAAGGCGCTGCAAATGGTAAAAGAGGTGGAGCAGGAGGCGCCGGACAGATCTTATGTGCATGTTATCAAAGGAGACATCCTCTACTCTCAGAATAAAAAGAAAGAGGCAGAGGCGGCGTATAAGACCGCAGTAAAGAAAAAGGACGCAGAGCCTTATCATGAGGCAGTAAAGTACAACCAGCTCGGCAGGCTTTATGCGAGTTCAGGGGAATACAAAAAGGCCCATGAACTCTATGATCAGGCCATTGCTATTGACCCTTACTATATTGAGGGGACCACAAATAAAGGTCTGGCATATGAAAAAGAGGGGAAGTGGGATAAGGCGCTTGAGTCCTACAGGCAGGCTCTGGACGTTGAAAAGAATGATTCCTTTGCATTGGTGCTGGCAAAAAAGGCTCAGGAAATGTTAGACCTTCAAAAAGATATTGAGCGTAAAAAAAGAACGGACCAGTTGGTAAAGGACCTGGCAGAAAGATACCGCACACAGAAAAGAACCATGCCTGAGAATGAAGACACCTGGACCTCCCGGCCGATGGTACTTTCTTTTGTTGATATTCAGGAAAAGGGGGGTCTTGCAGAGAGAGACGGATTTGCAACAGTATTAATGACACAGCTTGCAGATTATCTCAATGGATCGGGGCGGGTAAAGGTGGTAGATCGTGTGCTCATCGAAAGGCTTCTTGAAGAGCTAAACCTGGGCACTTCTGAGCTGGCAGATCCGGAGACTGCCCTTAAACTCGGAAAGATACTGGCAGCCAAACTAATCGGGACAGGTTCCATTTTTTATATGCCGCATTCAACGCTGTTAAGCTTAAGGCTCATAGATACTGAAACATCGGCTATTCCTCAGGTGACAACTAAACAGTTTGAAGAACCTGTCTCAGTTGAAAAAGAACTGTTGCAGCTCAACAGGGAAATACTTAAAACCGTCATATTAAAGTACCCCCTGCGAGGCTATATAGTTAAAAGCAGCGGCGAGGATTTCATTGTTAATCTTGGTTCAAATCAGGGGGTAGTTCAGGGAACAAAATTTGAGGTAATAGAAGAACAGGAGCCTGTAAAGTATAAGGGGAAAACCCTGAAGGCATCGCCTAAAGCGATTGCCGAAATAGAGGTTGTTACTGTAGAACCTGACATGTGCTATGTACATGTAGTAAAACAAGACAGGCCTCTTAAATCCGATGACAAGGTTCAGGAAAGGATTATAGAAACCGCACAGTGAAACAACCGATTAAACTGGCTTGGATTTTTCTGATTATTCCACTA
>JAHFER010000243.1:2491-3522 GCA_023248365.1 Nitrospirota bacterium | reverse complement strand
TTTTCTGTTATCTAATTTAGAAAATATATTTTGAATGAAAGGGAAAATCAGATGTCTTATACAGAAACACCGGTTACTATATTAAATGGCTTACACAGACTGGCCTATAATTTATGGTGGACCTGGAGCGATAATGCCCAGAGGATTTTTGGGCTGATTGATAGTACACTGTGGAAAGAGGTGGAAAGAAATCCTGTTGTATTCTTAAATAGGCTCAGCAGGGAGTCTCTTAATGATGCAGTATCGCGTGAAGAAGTTATAGACTTTTACAGGCAGGTAATCTCAGAGTTTGACTCCTATTTAAATCAGGGAAAGACATGGTTTACCAACCAGTACCCGGGCTGGGAAAATATGCGTATAGCATACTTTTCAGCGGAATTTGGTTTGCATGAGTCAGTGCCTATATATTCCGGCGGTCTTGGTGTGCTTTCCGGTGATCACTGCAAGGCAGCGAGTGACCTGGGCCTTCCATTTGTTGCAGTCGGACTTCTCTACAGGCAGGGCTATTTTGTTCAGCAGATAAATAAGAAGGGTTATCAGGAGGCGGTATATATCAGATACAATTTCGCTGATATGCCGCTTCAGCTCTTAAAGAACATTTCAGGAAATGACATTCTAATAAGTGTTGAACTTCCCGGCAGGACATGTTTTGCAAAGATATGGAAGATTGAGGTAGGAAGGATACCCCTCTTTTTATTAGATACTGATATCGAAGAGAACAGTCCTGATGACAGGAGGCTAACCAATAACCTCTATGGCGGCGATCATGACATGAGAATATCCCAGGAGATATTGCTGGGTATGGGAGGGGTCAGGGCATTAGATGCAATTGGGATAAAGCCCACTGTATGGCACATGAACGAGGGACATTCAGTATTTCTTGGGCTTGAAAGAATAGTTAACATTATGAAGCAAGGTTTAAAATTTGCTGAGGCGCTTGAGGCTGTAAAGGCAAACGCAATATTTACAACTCATACGCCGGTACCTGCTGGTAATGATGCCTTTTCCCTTTTAATGATTGAAAAATATTT
>JAHFER010000243.1:0-2481 GCA_023248365.1 Nitrospirota bacterium | reverse complement strand
TAAGCCGCATGAATTTATGAGGATCGGGCTTCTTCCCAGGGGCGGCGGCTCAGACCTTTTCAGTCTTACCATACATGCGTTTCATTTATCTGCCCAAAGTAATGGAGTGAGCAGGCTGCACGGGCACGTATCAAGAACCATATGGAATGATGTGTGGCATGGCGTACCTCTTGGAGAGATACCTATTGGTCATATAACAAATGGTGTTCATACACTGACATGGCTTGCCCCTTCTATTGCAAATCTGTTTGATAAATATATGGGCTCTGAATGGCGGCAAATAATTGATGTAAATATATGGGACAAGATTCATGAAGTACCATCGGCAGAGTTATGGAATGTACGTAATGAATTAAAGGAGGTCATGATAAAGTCCATCCAGCATAGACTGTCCCTTCAATCGCAGAGACTTTTATCGAATACAAAAAAGGGTAAATCTAATGAGGTCGTTTTAAATCCTAAGGCCCTGACGCTTGGATTTGCCAGGAGGTTTGCTACATACAAGCGGGCGACGCTTATATTCCGGGACATGGAAAGGCTCAAAAAGATCCTCAACAATAAGGAAAGGCCTGTTCAGATAATATTCGCTGGTAAGGCGCATCCAGCAGATAATCCGGGGCAGGAGTTTATAGCAAGGGTTTATGAGATTTCTCAGATGAAGGAGTTTGCCGGTAAAGTAGTAATGGTTGAAGGTTATGATATGCATCTTGCAAGGCACCTCGTTTCAGGTGTGGATATATGGCTGAATACACCGAGAAGGCCCTATGAGGCAAGCGGTACAAGCGGACAAAAGGCAGGGCTTAACGGGGCAGTTAACTTCAGCGTATTAGACGGCTGGTGGGTTGAGGGTTACAATGAAAAGGAAAAAAATGGATGGTCAATTGGCGGCGAGAACGACTTTGGATATGAAGAGCTTCAGGATAAGTTAGACAGTGAGGACATTTATGAAAAGCTCGAAAGAGAGATAGTACCGTTGTATTATGACAGGAATGAAGACGGTGTACCGGAAGGATGGATGCAGGTTGTTAAGGAGTCTATAAAAACCATACTGCCGCAATTCAGTACAGCCAGGATGGTCAGGGATTACTTTAATATAATGTATATGCCAGCTCATATACGGGGAGAGAGACTTGCTGAAGATAAATTTGAAAAGGCAAAGTCTCTGGCAGACTGGAAGTCGTGGATGAAGAGTAACTGGGAGTATATAAAGGTCGTTTCCATTGAAAAGGGGGAGCATATCAGGGATGACCTTGGAAATCTTACTGAATACTATGAGATTATTATTACTATTGATCTCGGACCTCTCTCCCCGTCAGATGTAGCGATTGAGATATTTAAGGGAGTTATGGATAAGAAGGGTGAGTTTAAGTCACAGGGACTCATCCCTATGAAAAGATTAGGCGAGATATGGGAAGGCTTTTACAGTTATGCAGGTATTGTCCCCTCTGATGATAGAGAGGGATGGGGCTTCTTCTTCCACATAGTCCCAACCCACCCTGACCTCGGAAATAAGTATGAGCTAGGGTTGATAAAGACGACGTATGTGGCGGCTACGGAGTTAGGGACGTTATAGTTGACGGCTTCGTAAAAAACTCCATCTGCGGCGTTGCGCTGCATCCCTCGTCATTGCGGCGTACCAACAAAGTACGCCTCATTCCTCAGGATTTGCGCGCCTTGCACCTGGAGCTTTTTACAAAGCCGTCCGCTTACCTGACTTTTTACGAGGCTGTCATAGTTGGAAGGGTGGACTTCTTTTGCTTAAGTATTCCATAAGAGTAAGCCAAAAGGCAAAACATGTCAGGCTGACGGTCTCTGTACAAAAGGGGCTGGAAGTCGTTATTCCAAGGGGGTTTGATAGGAAACGTATTCCTGCTATTATTGAAGAAAAGAGGCAGTGGATTCGAACTGCGATAGAGAGAATTGAGCAACATGCCAGGTTTATTCTTCCTGATGAAGAGGTTAAACTTCCTGAGCAGGTTTTTCTTCAGGCAATAGATGAAATATGGGAAGTGCAATACAAAGAGGGACAGGCAAAGGCGGTAAGGGTATATGAGGCCGGTGATGGACTTTTATTGCTTCGTGGAAATGTTCAGGATAAATCAGAATGCAAAGCGGCATTGCGCCGCTGGCTTACACGAAAGGCGCATGACAGGCTTGTCCCATGGCTTCGTGATGTTAGCAGAGAAACAGGGCTCAGCTTTAATCATGTACTGATAAGATGTCAGAAGACACGCTGGGGCAGTTGTTCCAGGCATAAGGGAATAAGCCTGAACCTTAAATTATTATTTGTACCGGCGCCGCTCGCCAGATATATCTTCATCCATGAACTCTGCCATACTCTCCACATGAACCACTCACAAAGATACTGGTCATTGGTGGCTTCAAAGGAGACCGGATATGCAGGCTTGGATAAGGAATTAAAAAGTGCATGGCTAAAGATGCCGCACTGGATATAGAAATGTGAAATAACCCTGATAGGAA
>JAHFER010000022.1 GCA_023248365.1 Nitrospirota bacterium | reverse complement strand
TATTTACTATGGATTTAAGCATAAAGAATTTTATTCTTATTGATGAAATCCAGTATCTCAAAAATCCATCAAATTTTCTTAAATATTTTTTTGATGAATACAGCGGAAAAATAAAAATGTTAGTATCAGGGTCATCTGCCTTTTACCTCGATGCAAAATTTAAGGATTCATTAGCAGGCCGTAAGAGAATATTCAATGTTTCAACATTATCTTTCAGAGAATTTTTGCGGTTTAAAAATGATAATGATATGTCCGTGAAAGATTTTGGAAATTTAAGTATGCAGGAAAAGGAAAAGGTATCATTATATTTCAGAGAGTACATTATATATGGCGGTTATCCCCGTGTTGTGCTGGCTCCGCTTGAAGAGAAACAGGAGATTATGCAGGAGCTTGCCTATTCATATATTAAGAAAGATATTTATGATGCAAACATCCGGCATAGTGAAATATTCTATAAGCTTTTCAAGATATTATCTCAACAAATCGGCAGCCTGATAAATACCTCAGAACTATCAGCAACTTTAGGAGTCTCAAAATCATCCATTGATAATTACTTATTTGTTATGCAAAAATCCTTTCATATTCGATTGATAAGACCCTTTTTTAAGAATATAAGAAAAGAACTGACTAAAATGCCCAAAATATATTTCTCAGACCTCGGGTTAAGAAATTTCTTTGCTGACAATTTTAAAAATCTTGAATTGAGAGAGGACAGCGGGCCGTTGCTTGAAAATGCAGCGCTTCGCCAGTTAGTTGAAAAGTATGATGAAAGCAATATTAAGTTCTGGCGGACCATTCAAAAGAATGAAGTAGATTTCGTTGTGGGTGATAAAGAAGCATTTGAAGTAAAAAGCAGATTAAAAAACTTCAAAAAGGAAAATTATAAAATTTTCATAGAAAATTATCCGGATATAAAATTTCACATCATCTCATTCGATGTCCTCTCAGAGGAAGTTAATAAATTAACAGATAATTTCAAGGTAATGGAAATATGGCAGGTGTAAGCCAGTCCCTGCCTTATTTTCTTTCCCCTTTACACCATACTAACAGAAGTGTTATTATTTCCTGCTTAAAAATATTTAAACATAAATGGGAGATGTAGATTAGTACATGAGGTTCTTCAGGCTGTTTAATCATTTAACTCTGCTCTTTTGCTGTCTTTTCAGCCTTGTCTTAATCAATACAGGACTTGCACAGGATCAAATCAGGCCTGATACAAATGTAATTAAATCCATCGAAGTCCAGGGAAATAAGCGGATAGAGGCATCAACCATTCTGACAAGGATAAAGACAAAGGAAGGGGATATATTTTCTGCTGACAGGATAAGAGATGATATAGCAAACCTTTACTCAACTGACTACTTTGATGACATAAGTGTGAATACAGAGCCTTCTGATGGAAATATAAAACTTGTATTCTCTGTCAGGGAACGGGCTATTCTTAAAGATATAAATTTCGACGGCAATGATAAGATTACAACTGAAAAACTGAAAGAAAAGATAACTCTGATTGCAGGAACTCCCTTTAGCAACAAACAGGTAAAAGAGAGTGTGGAAAGGCTCAAAGAACTCTATCAGGAAGATGGATATTACGAGGCCTCAATAACACCTGTAATAAAGACATTACCTGACGGGAAAGATTCTATTACCTTTTTTATAAATGAGGGTAAGAAGATAAAGATTAAAGAGGTACGAATCATTGGGGTTGAGAAGGGGGCTGGAAAATTACCGGAAAATTCAGTTAAGAAAACTATCAATACAAAGCAGTATAGCCGCCTCACATCATGGCTTTCAGGCACCGGTATTTATAAAGAGATCGAGGCTGAAGGGGATGTTGACCGGATACGCGACTATTACTTAGACAGGGGATTTATTCAGGTTCAGGTAAGCGGGCCGGAAACTGAAGTAATCGAGGACGGAAGATGGATGAGGATAATCTTCAGGGTCAATGAAGGAGCAAAATTCAGGATCAGAAACCTTACCTTTAAGGGTGATGATATATTCACAAACAGTTTTCTGGAGAAGAAGCTCACCCTTCATAAGGGAATGGTATTTAGCCGCAGGACACTTCGTGAAGATATCTCAAAAATAATAGACCTGTATGGTGAAAAGGGATTTGCCTTCGCAAACGTAAACCCTGACTTAAAACCTGATGATACTTCACAGGATGTTGACATTACATTAGTAATTGAAAAGGGAGAAAAGATTAAGGTCAGAAGGATAAATATCAGTGGAAACGAAAAGACAAGGGACAAGGTCATACGGAGGGAGATAAGACTTAGTGAACTTGACTATCTCGATACTTCAGCCCTGAAAAGGAGCTTTCAGCGTATGAACAACCTTAATTTTTTTGAAAACGTCGAGATTGTCCCTGAATTAGTCACTAAAGATATGGTAGACCTGAATGTAAAGGTTAAGGAAAAACCTACAGGGTCCTTCAGCATGGGAGGCGGATACAGCTCAGTCTACGGCTTAGTGGCTATGGTAGACCTTTCAGAAGGAAATTTGTTCGGCAAGGGCGAGCTTCTGAAACTCAAGGGTGAATTTGGAAAACTCAGGACAAACTACGACCTGACATTTAAGGAACCATATTTTCTGGATACACCAACATCGTTGACAGTAAATATCTTTGATACTGTCAATTCGTTTAATACATATGATGTAAAGAGTAAAGGCGGCAATCTCGGTCTGGGGCGTTCATACGGTGAATACTGGAGCGGCGGGGTATCTTATGGAATCCAGACCATTAAAGTTACCGGAACACCACCCAGCTCGTTTACCAAAGGTGAAACAAAAACAGGAAGTGTTACAACTTATGCAGCCAGAGATACCAGGGATAACTACTGGGATCCACGCGCAGGGAATAAAAATAATGTATCTGTAGAATATGCGGATAGCTTCCTCGGCGGTAATAACATATTTGCAAAATATACACTTGATACAGTGTGGTATTACCCCATGAAGTTAGATTCAGCATTTATGTTTCATGGCAAATATGCTGAAGGACAGGGACTTCGGGGCCATGAATTTCCTGCAAATGAAAAGTTCTATGTCGGCGGAATATATTCAGTAAGAGGGTTTGATTACGGCAAGGCATCTATGCCATCTACAATAGATCCTGTAACAAAGGATCTGTTAGGGGCTGACAAGGAATTGGTAATGAATTTAGAATATGTAATTCCTTTGGTTAAAGAGGCCAGGATAAACGGGGTAGTCTTTTATGACGCCGGTTCCGGCTTCGGCAAGCAAGACAGTGTTAATATATCAGACTTGAGGACAAGCGCAGGCGGGGGATTCAGATGGCTCTCTCCTATCGGCCCATTGCGTCTTGAGTGGGGGTATAATCTTAAGCCTAAGCCGGGGGAACGACAAGGGATTTGGGAGTTTTCGATCGGATCTTTGTTTTAAAATGCAATTCACCACAGAGGACACAGGGAAAGACATTATAAATCAAATAAAAAAGACTAATAAATTAGAGGGCACAGAGGGGAGGGAATATTATGCTCGTTAATATATTGATATTTAATATTTTCTCTGCGTTCTCTGTGGTTAGGTTTTGACAATGCGAGTTATCGAAAGGAGAGAAGATGAAAATCAGTATGTTTAAAAAGGTTTTATTCACTGCTGTAACTGGGTTGGCTCTTTACGCCTTTACGGCCTGTCCGGCCCAATCTGAGGAATTTAAGGTTGGTTTTGTAGATGCACAGAAGGTGCTTGATGAGAGTACATTAGGAAAACAGGTCAGGGATTCTCTGAATGATTATGTAAAAAGCAGGCAGAAGATAGTGGATATTGAGGAGCAAGACCTGAAAAGGCTTGAAGAGGATTTATCCAAACAGGGAGCTATACTGAGTCCTGATGCCAAGCAGGAGAGAGAAGAACAGCTTCAAAGGAAATACATGGAATATCAGAAGAAGGTAGGTGAACTCCAGAAGGAGATACAGCAGAGAAGAACTGAGAAATTAGAAGAGTTCAATAAAAATGTAGAGAAGATTGTTAAGGTACTTGGAGAAAAAGAGGGTTATTCAATGATCTTAAATAATCCGGCATCAAATACAATTATTTATTCAAAACCCTCTCTTGATCTTACTGACAGGCTGATACAGGAGATTGATAAAAACCAGTCAAAGGAAGAGAAAGACAATAAAGATACTAAGGACAAAAAAGATAATTGAAAGATAAAAAAAGAATAACACTTGGAGAAATTGCAAAGAGGATTGGAGGAGAGTTATCCGGTGAATATGGGGATATGGAAATATCCAATGTGGCAGGCCTGAAGGATGCAGTTTCAGGAGATATTAGTTTTCTGGCACATCGAAGAAATCTTAAAGATCTTCAAAACACCTCTGCATCAGCAGTAGTTCTTCCGAAGGATGTAACCTTTGACAGACTGCCTGTGATAAAGGTGGAGAACCCATATTATGCATTTTCTCAACTGCTCCATATATTTTATGACAAACCATATATTTCAAAAGGAGTAAACCCGACAGTTGTTATGGGAAGCGATGTTCATGTTGGTAATGACGTGAGCATATACCCCTTTGTTTACCTTGGTGATTGTGTAACAATCGGTGATAATGTTATTATCTATCCCGGGACATTTATAGGAGACGGCTCTTTAATTGGAAATGACTCAGTCATATACCCTAATGTAACCATACGCGAAAATGTTACAGTGGGTCAGGGTGTTATAATTCACAGCGGCGCTGTTATAGGGAGCGACGGTTTTGGATATGTATTCCACAATGGAACGCATCACAAAATACCTCAGGTTGGCGGTGTAATTATAGAGGATGGCGTAGAGATCGGCGCAAATACAACTATAGACAGGGGAACCCTCGGAAACACAATAATTAAACGCGGGACTAAGATAGACAACCTGGTACAGGTTGCGCATAATGTTACAGTTGGAGAAGATTGCGTATTTGCAGCCCAGGCAGGCATTGCAGGAAGCGCTACGATAGGGAACCGTGTAACACTTGCAGGCCAGGCAGGAGTAACAGGCCATGTTCATGTTGGAGATAATGTAACCGTGGCCGGCAAGGGAGGGGTTACAAAGGATATCAAAGACGGCCAGACAGTATCAGGAATGCCCGCGATACCTCATAGAGACTGGCTGAGGACCATGGCTGTGTTCGACGGACTGCCGGAGATGAGACATAAATTATCATCCCTTGAAAATAAGGTTAAGGAGTTGGAAAAGATTATCGAAAATAAAAAGTAATGACGGAGGCATGTATTGATATAATCGAGATTCAGAGGATTCTGCCGCACAGGTATCCCTTTCTTCTTGTAGACAGGATTATAGAGATAGAGCTTGGGAAGAGGATTGTTGGCATTAAAAATGTCACTATAAATGAGGGATTCTTTCAGGGGCATTTCCCAGGCCATCCGGTAATGCCTGGTGTCCTGATAATCGAGGCCATGGCACAGGTCGGCGGTGTGCTGGCATTCAAGTCTTCTGAAGAAAAGATGGACATATCAAATAAATTGGTCTATTTCACAGGGATAGACAGGGCAAAATTCAGAAAACCGGTAGTACCTGGAGATCAGATAAGGTTTGAGCTTGAGGTAATACAGGCAAGGGAACCCTTCTGGAAACTAAAGGGAACTGCAACTGTTGATGGCAAAAAGGTCTGTGAGGCCGAACTTACAGCTATGGTTGGAGACAGGTAATATGAAAAATATTCATTCGACAGCAGTTGTAGATTCAAAGGCAGAACTGGGTAAGGGTGTCAGCATTGGCGCCTATTCAGTTATAGGAGAACATGTAAAGATCGGGGATGAAACTATTATTGAATCCCATGTTGTTATTGACGGGTGGACTGCAATAGGAAAGGGCAACAGGATCTTCCCTTTTTCATCTATAGGGACCCCACCGCAGGATATTTCTTATTCCGGTGAAGAGACAAGGGTAACTATTGGAGATAAGAACATTATCCGTGAATATGTAACTATCCACAGAGGAACAAAAAAGGGGGGCGGGCATACAATAGTCGGTTCTCAAAATTACATCATGGCCTACGTTCACATAGCCCATGATTGCAATATAGGCAGTCACATTATAATGGCCAATGCCGCTACACTCGGCGGCCACATTACAGTTGAAGATCATGCAGTAATAGGCGGACTGACCGGCATACATCAGTTTGTGCGTATTGGTAAGTATGCAATGGTCGGGGCCTGCTCTGCTGTCTCTTTAGACGTGCCTCCATTTGTCTCAGCAGTCGGTAACAGGGCTACCCTTTACGGACTTAACATTGTAGGTTTAAGGAGGCACGGTTTCAATAAAGAACAGGTACTGAAAATTAAAAATGCTTATAAAATATTATTCCGTTCAAAACTTTCATTAAAAGATGCGATTATCAAGGTAGAAGAAGAAATAGGTGATTCTGAAGAAGTAAAGATGATGATAGATTTCATTAATGGGACAAAGAGGGGAATTTGCCGGTAAAATGAATAAACTCGGCATCATTGCCGGAGATGGTAGTTTTCCGGTTATACTCGCAGAGGCGGCAAAAGATAGCGGCTATTTAATTATTGTTGTTGCCCACAATGGCATTACATCTCCGGATATAGAAAAGGTAGCTGACAAAACTATCTGGATTAATTTAGGACAGTTGTCTAAGATGATTGATTACTTCAAAAAAGAGGGTGTGAAAGAGGCAATAATGGCCGGCGGTGTCAGTAAGAAATTTATGTTTAAAGATATCAGGCCTGATTTAAGGGCTATATCCCTTCTCTTCAGGCTTAAAGATAAAAAGGATGATACCATACTCAGGGCAATAGCAGGTGAATTGGAAAAGGACGGCATTAGAGTCTCCGAGGCAACTGCATTTATAAAATCAATCCTCGCAGAACAGGGTGTGCTTACACATAACAAGCCTGCTGATGAAGAGCTGAAAGATATAGAGTTTGGAATGGAGATGGCAAAAGGGATCGGCAGACTTGATATAGGACAATGCATTGTAGTAAAGAACAGTGCTGTCCTTGCAGTAGAGGCAGTTGAGGGGACAGATGAAACCATACGCCGCGGGGGAAGGTTTGCAAATGGCGGGGCTGTTGTGATAAAAATATGCAAAACAGGTCAGGATATGAGGTTTGACCTGCCAACCATTGGGACAAACACAATTGAGACGATGAAGGAAGTCAATGCCAGGGTACTCGCGGTGGAAGCAGGCAAGACTATAATACTTGAAAAAGATAAACTAATCAGGGCTGCTGATGAAGCAGGAATCTGTGTGGTTGGTGTGTAAAAATAATGAAAATCAAAAAATAACCACAGAGACACAAGAGACACAGAGGATTTAATAAAACAACGGCAAATGTCAAAACTTAAATTTGCTTATTTCTCTGTGCCTCCGTGTCTCTGTGTTTAGATGAGGTACAAAATGAATACCAAAATCAAAGTTGCAGTAATCGGCGTCGGATATCTCGGTGAACACCATGCACGTATATACTCTAAAATGGAAGGTGTAGAGCTTGTTGGTGTAGTTGATACAGACAAAGACAGGGCAGATAGTATAGCAGCCAAATACAATACTAAGGCATTCTATGATTACAAAGACATCCTGGGAAAGGTTAGGGCCGTAAGCATAGTAACCCCCACTATCCTGCATTACCAGATCGCAATAGATTTTATCAGGTTCAATACAGACATTCTTATAGAAAAACCCATTACAACTACGATTTCACAGGCAGATTCACTACTTGTTGAATCAGAATCAAGGGGCGTTCTAATACAGGCAGGTCACATAGAACGTTTTAATCCAGCCTTTCGTTTAATGGTTGAATATATAAAAAACCCGCGGTTCATTGAATCACACAGGACAGGTCCCTTTGCAGGCAGGGCCACAGATGTGAATGTAATACTGGACCTCATGATACATGACATATATATTATCCTTTCTTTAGTTAAGGCTGATGTTACAGATATTCGTGCCGTAGGAACACCCGTGCTTACAAACCACATAGATATTGCCAATGCCCGGATAGAATTCTCAAACGGTTGTGTAGCAAACCTCACTTCAAGCCGTGTATCAAAGGAAAAGATGAGAAAAACCAGAATCTTCCAGCCTGACTCCTATATATCCCTCGATTATGCTGAACAGAGTTTGACCATGTACCGCAGGATTATTGAGGACAACTCACCTAAGATTATAGAAGACAAAATAACACCTGAGAAAGAGGAGCCTCTTTTTGCAGAAATTAAATCCTTCATTAATGCGGTGAACTACGGAACAAGACCATTAGTTTCCGGCCGGGACGGAAGAGATGCCCTTAAAATCGCATTACAAGTGCAGGAAGATGCGGAAAAAAGACTGTCAGAATAATTAGAAAAATCCCCCCTTACCCCCCGTTTATAAAGGGGGGAGATAGAAGGTACCCCCCTTTTATAAAGGGGGGCGGTAGAAGTCACCCTCCTTTGTTAAAGGGGGGATGGGGGGATTTTTTATCATGAAAAATATTTTAATGATTGCCGGAGAGGCATCTGGTGACATATATGGAGCAGAGCTTGCAAAACACCTCAGTGGAATGGTTCCTGTAAAAATTTCAGGTATAGGCGGAGAGAGGATGAGGAATGCTGGTGTAGAAATCCTCTTTGACGCATCAGAGATAAGCGTAGTTGGTGTATCTGAAATCCTTCCAAAATTCAGGGCAATAAGACGGGCCTACCGCCTTGCAAAAGGGGCGATTAAATCTCATAAAATTGACATGGTGGTTCTTATTGACTATCCGGGTTTCAATATCCGGTTAGCCGGCATTGCAAAGGAAGCAGGCATTCCGGTTGTCTATTACATCAGCCCGCAGATATGGGCATGGAAAAAAGGAAGACTGCGCCTGATTGCAGAGAGGGTAAAAAAGATGATTGTAATATTACCCTTTGAAGAGGCGCTATACAGGAACGCCGGTGTAGATTGCACCTTTGCAGGACATCCCCTTGTTGATGAGATAATAAATACCAAACCTGCTGAAGATACTTTGCTACAATATAAAGTAGACAAAAATAATCCTGTTGTGGGACTACTTCCGGGAAGCCGGCCCGGAGAAATAAATTCTCTTCTGAATGATATGCTTGACGCTGCAAAGGTTCTTAAAAAGGACAATCCTTTTATTCAATTTGTTATGGCTGTGGCTGAAACGCTTGATTTTGATTATGTAAGAGGAATGGTTTCAAAAAGCTCTCTTGATGTCAAAATAATCAGGGGCGAGGCCAATGATGTTTTAAATATAAGTGATGTTATAATTGCAGCGTCCGGAACTATTACATTACAGGCCGCCTTATTTGAGAAGCCTATGGTGGTATTATACAGGGTCTCAAAACTCACATATTTTGCTGCAAAATTACTTGTAAAGATTAAGGATATATGTATAGTAAACATACTTGCCGGAAGAAGGATCGTGCCTGAATTATTACAGACGGATGTAACACCTGAAAACATAGCAGAAGAAACAAAACGTATATTGAATGATAGTGCATACTATAACAGAATGAAAAGGGATTTACATGAGGTGAAGGTCAATCTCGGCCCGCCTGGAGCATCTGAGAGGGCTGCGAAGGTAATAGCGGAAATGATATGTACCAAAGATTACTAAAATACGTCAAACCATACTGGGCCGGCATTGTTGTTTCCTTTATCTGTGCCTTAGGGGTTTCAGGTACTACTGCGGCTGCGGCATGGCTTGTACAGCCTGTGCTTGATAAAATATTTATTGAAAAGAACACGAAGATGCTGATGTTCATTCCTGTTGCCATTATTATCATTTATTTCTTCAAAGGCATATGCACCTATGCTCAGTCTTATATAATGCGTCATGTCGGTAACAAGGTCATTATGGATGTACGAAATGACCTCTACGCCCATACGGCAACAATGCCCATGAGCTTTTATACCCAAAACTCAACCGGCAGCTTAATGTCAAGGATTCTGAATGATGTCAGTATCATAAACAGCGCAGTCTCAACCTCTATTAAAGACCTTATCCAGAATGCTGTTACAGTTATCTCCCTTATGGGGGTTGTTTTCTACAGGGACTGGAGGCTCGCTATTATAGCCTGTCTTTCTCTACCCTTCTCATATTATCCGCTTATTAAGCTCGGAAAGAAATTAAGGCATGTAAGCAAGATAGGACAGGAAGAGATGTCAGGGGTTACCTCGATACTTCATGAGACTTTTACAGGCACATCTGTTGTAAAGGCCTTCGGTATGGAGCAGAGTGAAATAGAGAAGTTCAAAGATAAAAATAATAAATTATTCAAGGTAACCATGAAGGGTGTTAAATATGCTGAAATAAGCACACCGCTTATGGAATTTATAGGCTCCTTTGCAGTAGCATTGATTATCTGGTACGGCGGCTATCAGGTCATTCATGGCGTTTCAACTACAGGAACGTTTTTTTCATTTCTCACAGCATTAATATTAATGTATGGCCCTCTCAAGACCCTGACAAAGATTAATGTCTCCATTCAACAGTCCCTTGCCGCGGCAGAGCGGATCTTCGACATTATGGATATGGACACAGAAGCAATTAATGACAAAGGGACCTCAGAGCTTAATGGGATAAAAAACAGGATAGAGTTTAAGGACGTGTATTTTAAATACGACAACGCCGCAGGTAATGCACTCTCAGGCATAAACTTTGGTGTTTCCAACGGACAGATTGTTGCAATAGTCGGAGGAAGCGGAGGAGGAAAGACTACAATTGGAAATCTTCTTCTCCGGTTTTACGAACCTGCATCAGGCGGGATATTTATTGATAATGTTGACATAAGAGAATTCACCCTGAAATCTCTAAGAAAACATATGGGGATTGTGAGTCAGGACGTAATCCTGTTTAATGATACCCTGCTTAAAAATATCACTTATGGTAAAGAAGAGTTCAGTATGGAAGAGGTGATAGCCGCAGCAACTAAGGCATATGCACACGACTTTATTGTGAAGATGCCTGAAGGATACAATACTGAAATCGGAGAAAAGGGGGTCAGGCTTTCCGGCGGGGAAAAGCAGAGGATAGCGATTGCCCGTGCCATCCTGAAGAATCCCCCTATTCTCATTCTGGATGAGGCCACTTCAGCGTTAGACACAGAATCAGAACACATCATCCAGATGGCACTGAATAACCTGATGAAGGGAAGGACTACATTTGTAATCGCACACAGGCTTTCTACCATCAGGAATGCAGATATTATTATTGCATTAGAGAAAGGCAAAATTATTGAAATGGGGCGGCATGAAGACCTGATTAAAAACAGCGGATTATACAGGAGACTGTATGATATGCAGTTTGCGGAGAAGGGAAAGCTATAAGGAATAATGATACAAAGAAACCACAGAGGCACGGAGACACAGAGAAAGGCAATTGGATATTAATAAATAATATAAATTATTTTTTGTAATATAACCTCTGTGTCTCTGTGGTTATATTACTTACATGAATGCTGTAATTATTAGATTCATATCAGGATGCATTATTGCTTACACTTCTATCATATCTCTACAGGATAATCTGGACTATAAGAAAGGGGTTGTATGATAAAGGCCTGCTCAGGGTTAAACAGCTCCCCTGCCCTGTTATATGCGTAGGGAATATCACAACAGGCGGGACCGGGAAGACTCCTGCTGTTATTTATATCTCGAAACTGCTTCATGGAAAAAGATACAGGCCTGCCGTTCTTACACGTGGTTACAAAAGGAGGTCTAAAGACCCTGTTTTACTAATCAGTGACGGTAATGCGATTTTGACCACTCCTCAGGAGTCTGGTGACGAGCCGTACCTTATGGCTATGAGATTGAAAGGTATACCAGTTGTCGTTGGCGCTGACAGATTTAACTCCGGCAGATTTGCAATAGATAATTTTGGGAACAATCTATTTATTCTTGATGATGGTTTTCAACACCTTAAACTCTACAGAGATATAAACATACTTTTGGTTGATGCATCAAATCCCGTTGGAAATGCTTCTATGCTCCCTGCAGGAATCCTGAGAGAACCCATGACAGGAATATCACGGGCAGATTGTATTATAATAAGCAGGGCGAATGAAGGAGATAAGTCAAAGACAGAAGGTCTTGTGCGTTCGTATAATAAAAAATCTCCGGTCTTTTATTCTACACTAAGTGTATCAGGCCTCAGTGATGCATCGGGAAAAACTTACAGGTCTGATTATTTTAAAGGTAAAAGTGTACTTATCTTTTCAGGTATTGGAAATCCAGACTCCTTCAAACGCAGTGTTCAGAAGATAGGGGGAATCATAAAAGGTACAATCAAATTTAATGATCATCACTGGTATAATAATAAAGATATGGAGCGGATTTCAGAAGAGGCCGCCTCCTTTTCCGCAGATGCAATAATAACAACAGAAAAAGATATGATCCGGATTACAGGCAGCGGACTGCTTAAAGAAGCTTTCTTTAACAAACCACTTCTGGCGTTAAAGGTTGAAATTAAAGTTGAGAAGGGATTTGATGAATGGATATTGAAAAAGGTAATGGGGCATGTGTAATGAGTAATGAGTAACGTGTAGGCAACACTTATCCCATAACCCATAATACATTACTCATTACCCATATCCCATTACCAAAAAACAAGAGGTTAGATTGGCAAGGAAAAAGAAGAGTGTTTTAACTATAAACATCGAGTACATAATCGTACTCTTTCTTATGAAACTCCTTTCTTTGCTTCCTTATAAAATTGCTTCAGACATTGGCGGGTTTCTGGGGATTGCAGGGTATCATTTGGATAAAAGAGACCGGAATATTACTCTGCAGAAGCTCAGGATGGCATTTCCTGATATAGATA
>JAHFER010000021.1:7593-12809 GCA_023248365.1 Nitrospirota bacterium | reverse complement strand
CTGGAATCAAGGAGGTTCCTCATGTCCCAATTAATAGATGCTTTTAACCGTAAGATAACGTATATGAGGATCTCGGTGACAGACCGGTGTAACCTCCGTTGTGTCTACTGTGTGCCTTCGTGCGGTACGATAAGCACTCTTCCTTCAAATGAGCTGATGTCGTTTGATGAGATGTACCGTCTTGTAAAAGTCGCTGCTAAGATGGGTCTTAATAAGATAAGGATAACAGGTGGAGAACCCTTAGTAAGAAGAGGAGTTGTTGAATTTATAGCGGCTGTAAATAAGATAGATGGTATTAAAGATATTGCAATGACAACTAACGGGGTTTTGCTGAAGAATTACGCTCAATCCCTTAAAAAAGCTGGTTTGAGAAGACTTAATATCAGTCTTGATACATTTGATCCAAAAAAGTTTTTGGCAATAACAAAAGGCGACTGTTTTGACAAGGTGTGGGAAGGTATTCTCGAGGCAGAGCGAGTAGGTTTTGATCCGATTAAGCTGAATGTGGTTCCTTCAAGAGGTGTTAATGATAATGAGCTAGTTGATTTTGCAAAGTTGACATTAAACAAACCATTTCAGGTCAGGTTCATCGAGTTTATGCCTGTTGATGATTGGGAAGGCTGGAAGAAGTCTTTTATATCCAAAGCTGATATGATGGCAAAAATAGAGTCTGCACTTGGAAAGCTTGAGCCAGTTGTGGACGAAAAGGATAAGTCAGGTCCCGCAAAGAATTACAGGGTGCAGGGTGCCCGTGGAATAGTAGGCTTTATAAGTGCAATAAGTGAGCACTTCTGTGATACCTGTAACAGGATACGTCTTGGGGCAGACGGCAGGATAAAACATTGTCTCTTCTCTGAATCATACATAGATTTCAGAGAGCCGATGAGAAACGGCTGCGAAGATAGCGAAATTGAGAGGCTCCTTGTTTCCGTCATGGATACTAAGCCAGAGGCACACAATATAGATATGAATGCCGGCTCGCAGAAGTATCTGCACTCCATGACATCAATTGGTGGATAAATAAACGGTTTTGAAGTCTGAAATCACAAACTTGAATTTCTTCTTAAGTAACTCAGTAATGGCAGATGATTTGATATATCATCTGCCATTTTTATGTGTAATTTCAAATAAGTATTAAATAATTTGTCGTTTTCTCAAAATCTGGTATAATCTATGCAGTTTTTGAAATTATAGATTTTAAAAAAAATAAATTTACACTTTTTTAAGGAGGTGTCGTGTGTCAGAGCTTACGCATTTTAATGTAGATGGCAGGGCAAAGATGGTTGATGTTACTGAAAAGTCTGTGACTCAGAGAACCGCTATTTGCTCGGGAAAAGTGTACATGCAGCCAGAGACATTAAAAAGGATACAGGATGGGAAAATTGCAAAAGGAGATGTTCTTGCTGTAGCACAGGTTGCCGGCATAATGGGGGCAAAGAAGACGCCGGATATAATTCCTATGTGTCATCCACTTTTATTGACAGGAGTTGATATATCCTTTACTGAATATCCGGAACCTGATGAAAATGGTTTGTGTGCCATTGGTATTTATGCAACTGTGAAAGTTGGAGGGCAGACCGGTGTCGAGATGGAAGGACTAACAGCAGTTGCAATAACAGCCCTGACAATTTATGATATGTGTAAGGCGATAGACAAAGGGATGATCTTAAGCGAGATTTGCCTTGATAAAAAAACAGGTGGAAAATCAGGAACCTATTTAAGAAAAGCGTAACTATAAAAGGATAATAACCGAAACTAAACAGAATGATAAAAACTGAAAATCTTTCAAAGGAATATGCATCAGGCACAAAGGCATTAGAAAATCTCAGTATCCATGTTGAAGGTGGCGAGATATTTGGGTTTCTTGGCCCAAATGGCGCGGGGAAAAGTACTACTATAAAAATCTTGACTACGCTGTCACACCCTTCCTCTGGTGTTGCATGGGTTAATGGGTATAATGTTATTACTGAGCCTAATAAGGTAAGGGGTTCTATAGGATATGTTGCCCAGGAGGCAGGTGTAGATTATTTTCTTACGGGGCGGGAGAATCTCGTTCTTCAGGGCAGGATGTACCGGATGGATAAGAGGGCAATCAATTCCAGGGTGGGGGAGCTTCTGGAATTGTTTGAATTAAAAGATAACGCAGACGCTCTGGTTTCAACATATTCCGGAGGAATGAGAAGGAAGTTAGATATTGCCACAGCATTGATACACAATCCCAGGATTATCTTTCTTGATGAACCTACATTAGGATTAGACCCCCACAGCCGTTCCTCTTTATGGGATTATATTCGCATATTGAATAAAGAACTCAAGGTTACAATATTTCTTACCACCCATTATCTTGATGAGGCTGACAAGCTTTCTAACAGGATTGGTATCCTTCACAAAGGCAGTATGAAGATTGTGGATACGCCTGAGGCTCTGAAGGATAGTATTAAAGGAGATTCTGTTAATTTTTCATTAAAGGGTAAGGTTAAGGAAAAGGCGATTGCCATACTAAAGAGTAATTCAATTGTTAAAGATATCCTTTGTGAGGATGAGCATGTAAGGGTTTATGTTAATAATGGAAGTGAGGCGATTACCGGATTAATAAAATTACTCACTCAGCATAATATAGAAGTAACTTCCCTCTCAATTTCAAGACCTACTCTCGATGATGTTTATCTTAAATACAGTGGCGCGAGCTTCAAAGAGGGTGACGGCGGCGGGGATTCAAACCCATGGTGGGCACAGTGGGCCAAGAAGGGATGGGGTAAAAACTGGAAAGGTGGAGAAGAGAGCAAGGAAGGCGGACAGGAAGGGCAGGAGGAAGGCAAATCTGAAGGGGGAGATTGGCAGAAGTGGGCAGCTTCTAATGAGCAAGGCGCATCGAGCGGAGAGCAGGGGGCGTGGAGTGAGGAAGATAAAAAGTCCTGGTGGAACCCTGAGCAGTCAGAAGATGAAAGTCAGAATCAAGCAGTAAGGAGTGAGAAAACAGAAGATGCGGCAGATATTGTGGAATCATCGGTTATATCCCCTGATAATGAAGGTAATAATGGAAATAAGGAAGAGCCATGGAAGAAGTGGCAGAATAGTGGTAATCAGGATTGGCAGGGTGGTGGCGAGGATTGGCAGAAGTGGGCGAATGCAGGAGCAACAGTCAGTACTGTGCCGGAAGCAGACCAGTTAGCAGTAAGTAGTAAGCAGGAAGCAGATGAGAAATCAGAAGTCAGAAGTCAGAAGACAGAAGATTTAGAAACCCCTGCGGTAGTGTCTCAGGTTGATGGCATTAAAGCAGAAGAGCCATGGAAGAAGTGGGATAAGGGGGGAAGTAAGGTTTGATTAATCTATTAAGTGATACCTGGCATTTATTTAATAAGTATCTAAGGATTACTTTAAGGATGCCTATGTGGGCGCTGTTTACAATAGTTCAACCTCTTATATGGTTACTTATTTTTGGGCAATTATTTAAAAATATGGCATCCCTGCCTGGTTTTCCATCAGGGCGTTATATGGATTTCTTTATGCCTGGCGCTATTATTATGACAGTTCTCTTTGGGACATCATGGTCCGGCGTAAGCCTGTTGAGAGAAATAAATTTTGGTACTGTAGAAAAGATGCTTGTTACACCTGTCTCAAGGATAGCCATTGTAATGAGCCGGGTTATCCATGCGGCTGTTACTGTTATCTTTCAATGTTTGATAATACTTATTATTGCACTGATCTTCGGTGTAAAGGTATCCGGATTCAGCGGAGCATTATTGAGTCTGGTAATTGTATTCCTCCTTTCAGTGGGATTTTCAGGGATTTCAAACGGGCTTGCCATATGGTTGAAGAGAGAAGAACCTCTAGTGGTGATTGGTAATATGATGACTCTGCCATTGATGTTCTTTTCATCTGCAATGGTCCCAAAGAGTTTTATGCCGGAATGGATTCGTGTAATAACAATGATAAATCCAATTGATTACGCTGTTGAGGCAACAAGATCATTCTACTCCGGAGTAATTACTTCAGAGGCTGTACTTTTTCAAATTGTATTTTTAATCATTTTTGCGTTAGCTTCTGTTTCATGGGCGACTGAGATGTTTATAAATCAAGGGGAATAAATATTATAGGCGCAAGGCATAAGTTGCAAGGCGTAAGGGCGTAAGAAAAAGATAAATTTGGAGGGGTCTATGATAAAGGTAAAATTTTTTGCAATTCTTAAAAATTTAGCTGGTAAGGAGGATGCCCAGTTTGATATTGGGAGCGGGCGCACTCTGAAAGATCTTAATCAGATGATAGATAAAGACTTTCCTAAGATAGGTGAAATGATACGTAATAAAAAGGTACTTATTTCAGTTAATCATGAGATAGGAAGTGATGATACAGTAATAAAGGACGGCGATGAGGTTGCTATTCTGCCTCCATTTGCAGGAGGAGCTGAGGGGTCGCCTATGGTGAGAATACAGAAAGAAGATTTTTCTATTGATGAAGAGATTAACAGGGTTAAGTCAACTACAGGAGACATTGGCGGGATTGTAGTATTTCTTGGTATAGGAAGAGGTACTTCACGTGGAAGGACTATAGATAAACTTGATTTTGAACACTATCCCGGAATGGCAGAGAAGAAACTTAATGAGATAAGGGAACAGGCACTGAAGGATTATGATATTAAAGAAGTAAATATCGTGCACAGGATTAGTGAAATAGCAGTAGGAGAAAATATTGTATTGATTGTTGTAGGGGCATCACACAGGGCAGATGCATTTAAGGCGTGTAAATGGTGTATAGATGAGCTTAAACGCATAACACCGATTTGGAAAAAAGAGACCACACCAGAGGGTGAGATATGGGTGGAAGAACATCCGTAAAACAGTGAACAGTAAGCAGGAAGAAGACAGAAGGTAGAAGTAAGAGGTATGAAAAAGGAAATATCACACAATATGATTAATAATCGGCTTATGATAAAAAGAATTATTTTATATTCCTTAACACTTGGTATATTTCTTAATAGTGCGAATGTTTTTGCAGCAGGTGGTCCAGTAGATGGATATAACGAAACCAATAGTCAAAAAGGGACGCATAATGAGAGGACTACAAAAGGTTTTGATCCTGCTACTATTGTATGCGTGGATGCAAATGGAAATGGTTGGATAGATCAGGGAGAGTGTACTTGGGGAGACACATCTACCCCCTGGTTTGCCGATACAGCCATTGATACTCAAAAGGGCTCAGGGGTGATTCCCGGAGGA
>JAHFER010000021.1:0-7583 GCA_023248365.1 Nitrospirota bacterium | reverse complement strand
TGTGAGTGAGCCGCATTTTAGTATCAAATATTTTAACGCTCCATCAGCCCCAAATACAACAGCGACATCCGGTGTAACTACATCTTCATCAGCCGGTCTTACGTCACAACATAATGAGTTTGGTTTTGAGGTCGTAATAGATAAAAAGACAGATCCACTTGAACCATATTATATGAAGTTCTCTGTTCCATATGCTACAGTAAATTCAACGCAATCCAGTACTACTGGTGATATGACAGGTAATGCAACAGGAACTTATGCTAAAGATGTGACAGAGATGGATCCAAATAATCCAGGTGTTTTTTACAGATACACGATTACAGGGACGTACACAAGTACAGGTAATTCATATTCCTCCAGCTCAAACTGTACTACCGGATGTACGACTGATAACGAGGCTCAATGGCGCTCAACATGGCCTTAATTTAAAGTAAGTAGCCGCAGGCAGAAGAAGAAGGCATAAGGCTTATGCCTTGAGCCCTACGACAGAAGTTAGAAGTTAGAAGTTAGACAAAAAACGGAAAGGTGATTTTGTATGGGAGTAATTTTAGGTCACAGAAAATTTAAAACTGGAACTGTAGATAGCACATTGGAATATAATATAGAAAAGACCACTGCATTTCATGGGCATCTATGTCCGGGAACAGTTATTGGTACCAGAATGGGGCTTGTTGGAATGAGGGAAATTGGCATTACAGATCCGACCGGTTCACAGAGGAAGGACATGATGGTTTTCATTGAAACTGACCGCTGTCCGGTTGATGCTATATCAATAGTAACGGGTTGCAGAATAAGCAGGAAGAACCTTAAATTTCTCGATTGGGGAAAGGTTGCAGCTACTTTTGTTAATCTGAAAAGCGGAAAGGCAATAAGAATTCTTTGCCCGGATTCGTCAAAGGATCATATTAACAAATATGTGAAGGGTGAATACAGTAATGATAAAGACGGGAAAACCGCAAGAGAAGTCGCAGCCTACAAGATTATGCCAGAGAATGAGATATTTATTATTCAGGAAGTAAAGGTAGATTTACCTGTTAATGACAAAGAGAAATTTAAAGTTAAATGTGAAGTTTGTGGTGAAACAGTGAATAATCATAGAGAGATTGTTAAAGATGGCAAGATAATGTGTAAATCATGTGGAGAAGGTAAAAGCTACTATTATGCGGGTTAAGGAGCCATCTACAACGATAATATTTATAAGGCATGGGAGTACAGATTTCCCTGAAGATCAGGTATATAAGGGGGACGACGGCCCACAACTTAACAGAGATGGTCAGGTGTTGGCACAAAGGTTGGGAGATTGGATCAAAGGAGAAAATATTGCAGCGGTGCTTGTAAGTCCATCAAAAAGAACCATTGAAACAGCAACCCCCATTGTAACTTCGCTAAACTTAGAGTATAAAATTATGAATGAGTTAAAGGAGCGTGATTTTGGTATCTGGGAAGGGCTTACCTTTAGTGAGATTGAAAGTCAATATCCGGAAGGTCTTAAAAAGTGGAAGGAGGATCCAATTAGTTATACACCCGAAGGAGGGGAATCAATAATTGATCTTCAAAAACGGGTTAATAATATAGTACAGGAGGTGATTTCGGGGCATAAAGGGAAGAAAGTAGTAGTAGTTGCACATATGGGGCCAATAAGGGTAGCGGTTTCATTAGCCTTACAAATTCCGTTAATCAATTACAGGCATCTACAGATACACCCCTGTTCAGCTACGCGGATTGATTATGGTATCACCGCTGCTAATCTTATTTATCTTGGTGCATTGCCGGGAGGGAACAGACCATAAGTAGGTAGCCGCAGGCTTTAGCCTGCGTAAGGCGTAAGGTGTAAGCCATAAACCATATGCCGTAAGAAGTAAGAAGCAAAGTTGATGTTTAATATGTAACATTTTTAGAAAGGAGATTACAACAATGTGTGGAACAGGATCAGATCACAGTCATTCTCATGGTACATTATCGGATGCAGAAAAGGCGCTTGCCGATTTAAGGAATGACCTGACAGAGGTTTTAGGATTAATAAATAAATTAGAATATCAGAAGGCGGTTATCAGCGGTTCTGATTTTCCTGCGGTTGGTGAGGTAGTGCATACACTTGAGCATCTGCTTGAAGATGAAAAAGAACATGCTGCAATACTGATAGAGCTTATTGCTGAGATAGATGTTGCTCAGCGGGAAAAGTTTGAAGGAAATGGAGATGAAGATGAGCATGAACATGGACATGAGCACGGTCATGAGCATGCTGCGCACGGACACGCTCACTAACAAGCATAGGGTGTAGGGGCATAGGGCATAGGGCATCAAGTAAGTTATGCTGCTACTATTATTAGCTCTCTGCGCTCTGCGCTAATTTAGAGAGGAGGGGATTAATGGGGGAGGAACAAAAACCAAAAGACTCCTGGGGTAGCGGACCTGATTTTATGTTTGTAATGAAGATTGCTTCTGCTTACTGGAGTTCAAGGGTCTTACATGCTGCAAATCGGCTTGATATATTTACTAAGCTTGATGGCCGCAATACGAAAGATGCTACAGTAGAAGAGCTTGCTGTTCAATCTAATGCTGATAAACGGGGATTGGATATATTGCTTGTCGCCTGTACTGCGCTTGGTTTGTTAAATCGTAAAGATGGGAAGTACAGCAATACAGCGGTCTCAGATTACTTCCTTGTTAAAGGGCGTGAAAGGTATCAGGGCGGCATTGTTTCAATGTTTGATGACTGGTATACCCCATGGCTGGGTTTAACCGAATCAGTGGTTACCGGGAAACCTGCTATTCATAAACCTCACGATATAAGTGAAGAGGCAACAAGAAATTATATAATGGGTATGCATGACAGAGGTGTTGGGCAGGCATATCTGCTGGCTGATACAGTGGATTTAAAGGGAAAGAAGCAGATGCTTGATATTGCAGGCGGACCCGGGCAATTTACAATATTTCTGTGCAAAAAGTCACCAGGTATGAAAGGAATAATCTTTGATCTTCCTCAGACGCTTAAGATAACACAAGAGATTATTAAGAGGTATAATTCGGAAGATCAGGTGACAACCATGGAAGGTGATTACCTTAAAGACAATTTTGGATCAGGTCATGATGTAGTCCTGCTTTCATCCATGATGAATCAGGAATCTCCTGAGGTAAACAAAAAGACATTTAAGAAGGCCTTCGATTCAATGGTGAGCGGCGGTACTCTGATTTTACAGGAACAGATGCTTAATGCAGATAAGACCGGACCTGAACTTTCTGCACTAATCGGAGTTAACCAGCTTATTCATACCCCTGCGGGCGCTGCATATTCTGAGAAAGAAATAACAGATTGGCTTGAAGAGGCAGGTTTCAGAGGGATTGAATTTAAGAAATTAATCCAGCCGAGCCCATTTACAGTTCTGACTGCGATAAAACCATAAATGCAAGGCTTCGTCATTCCCACGAAAGTGGGAATCCAGTCTGTTCAATATGTTGCACCACACATGGATTCCCGTTTTCACGGGAATGACGACTTTTGATAGTGCGTTAATAGTACAACGGATAGATTAATCTATCCGTTTTTTTTGACCGGAAAGGAGATTATTTGATGTTTAGAAACAAATCCTTTTTTATCCGTTTTCTACTTTTATTTGCAGTTTCTATACTGCTTTCTTCCACAGTCCAGGCGGCGTTAACTGGTCTGGATATAATGAAAAAGGTAGAAGAGCTTCCCGCAGGGGATGATCAGAAATCTACAGTAACACTCACACTTGTTTCTGCTCAGGGGCAGGAGAAAAAGATTATTACACAGCGTTACTGGAAAAATTACAGGGGAAAAGCAGGTTTCTACAGCAAGACAATATTCTTTACAACCCATCCGCCTGATTCAAAAGGTACTGGCTTTCTAATATGGGATTATGCTGAAGAGGGGAAAATTGACGGACTCTGGCTTTATTTGCCGGCGCTTAGAAAGGTAAGCGTAATATCTACCCGCAGCCAGGATGATGCCTTTATGGGATCAGACCTTACATTTGCTGATATGGGGCAGAGACGTTTGGATGAGGATACCCATGAGTTTATTGGAGAAAAGCCATGTGAAGGACAGACATGCTATGTTGTTGAGAGTAAACCAAAGGTTCAGGGTTCAGCGTACAGTAAAAGGATTTTCTGGATCTTGAAGGATGACTGGAAGACAGTAAAGATTGAGTATTTTGATCAGAAGAAGGAGCCTCTGAAAGTACAGAATATAACCTGGCAGAAGAGTGGAAATCTCTGGGTTTGGAAGGCTGCGACAGTAAAAAATTTACAGACAGGTCATTCTACCATATTTGCAATAAGTGATCTGAAAGTTAATAATGGATTTGGTGATGACCTGTTTACTGAGAGATTATTAAAACGGGGGGAGGGACCGTAGAATATTAAAAGGCTATTGCAGTTCAGAATATCTTCAAGTATTCTATCCGGCATGAAAGTTTCCTTATCTTCTTTTTTTGTAATAGCGATAGTCGGAAGCATCCTGTTTTTAAATCCTGTGATTGTGAAGGGAGAGGAACCAGCTCCTTCTGAAAGTGTACAGAAGGAGGAGTCAACACTCCCGCCACAGGAAGGAACTTCAAAGCAGGTTATTCCAACTGAAGTTAAGCCTGCTATTGATGGAATAATGCCTCAGCCAGGGATGCAGGCAGAGGCTCCTGCACTTCCTCCAGCAGAAGGTACTATTCCGCAGATTATGGGAGAAAGCGCCCCACCTTCACCGCCCCGGGGCATATTAGCATGGCTGAATGATGATATTTTTAAAGACATAGAGATAAGGGGATACATCAAAAATGAGACTGCCTACAGATATGAAAGTCCGCCTGCCTTTGCCAAGATTTTAAATATACTTCAGGTTGAACCTTCTTATTCATTTAATTCACATGTCAAACTAAGCGGCAGGGCATTGGTATACTACGATCTTGCATATGATTTTCAGGATGTTGGGACTATTGCGCCAATCAAGGCATTTACATTTATTCAACCGCCCGACCCTGGAAAACCGGAACCTGAAATAAAGAACCTCAGGGTTATTGATGTTGATAAATATGGTATAGCCCTCAAGGAGATTTATCTTGATATGTATTTGGGGAGTATGGACTTCAGAATAGGGAAACAGATAATCAGGTGGGGGATTGTTGAAGGGTGGCGTATACTTGATGATGTTAATCCGCTTGATTTTAAGGAACATATATTGCGTGATATTGCAGACAGGTACATACCTCTCTGGATGGTTAAAGGTGATTATTACCTCGGACCGCTTACAATAGAGGGATTATGGATCCCTGATGTAAGGGGGCATGAACCAGCACCGCTTCGGTCTGAGTGGTCTCAGTTTCAAAAACTCCCGGGACTTAAACCGGTTCCTATAACTTTAAAAAACAGTGAAGCCGGTCTGCGGACATCCGGCATGGTGGGGGGATTAGAATTTGCGCTTACTTATTTCTATACATGGGATGATTTCCCTACAGCATTCAGGTCAATAGAAGGGCTTGGTCTTGGGAATCTCGGCATTTCGCCTTCGGTTGATTTTACGCCTCGCTATAGAAGAATGACTGAGTATGGGTTAGGTCTTGCAAAGAGCTTTGGAAAGATAGTTCTCGAAGGTGAGGTAGCATATGTGGGTGGAAAATACTGGGGAACATGTACAGGTTGCACACCTACAGGTGGAGTATTTGGTGAACTACAGAGAGATTACTGGAAGCATGTTGTGGGAGTAAAAACAGTTCTTTTCGGAACCGATATATCCTTAGATTTTTCACAGGACATCATCCTGGGTCATACTAAGGAGATTCAACAGCAAGCACATGAAGATGCTATGTCGCTCTTTGCCAGGAAAGAGATCCGGTATGGGACAATGGTACCACAACTTCTTGCAATATCATTACTCAACCGGCATGAGTATCTCTTCAGGCCAAAGCTTGAATACAGGTATACAGATAAGGTAACATTCTTATTTGGCTTTGATATATTTTCAGGCAGTCCAGGCCCTGACCCCGGAAGACTGAACTTCTTTGGTTACTTTGACCATGATGACAGGGCCTATATGGAAGTTAAATACAGCTTTTAGTTGACGCTGAAAAACGCCCATCTGCGGCGTCAGGACTGCGGATTATAGCCTCAACGTACAAAGTAGTACGCCTCGGCTCAAATCCTTGTCCTTCCTTGCACCTGGGCATTTTTGAGCGTCAACCGATGTTAGGAGAAGAAGTTAGAAATAAGAAGTAAGAGGTTAGAAGGAGTTATTTGACCCCTTGAACCCTTTAATTTAATAAGGAGTATTGATATGTTACAAAAACACATAAAACGTATTGTCCGCTTTCCTGTTACTATCATTTTACTTACCATTTTTGCGACATTCTTCTTTGCTTATCAGTTCAAGAGTCTTTCTATGGTTCTGGACCCAAAGGCGCTGCTTCCACAGGAACATCCCTATGTGAAACTTAATAATGAGATAGAGAAACAATTCGGCGGCAGCCGTGTTGTGTTAATTGGTCTGGCGTCAAAGGACGGAGACATATTTAATCCTTCAGATATAGAAAAGTTAAGGCGTATAAATGAAGAAGTAAAAAAGATACCCGGTATTTTAGAGAATAATGTTGTAAGCATTGCAGACAAAAAGGTTAAGTATGTCAGAGCTGAGGGCAATACCCTTGAGATTAAGAGTATGCTTGAAGGGATTGAATATACCCCTGAAGGGATGAAGGAATTAAAGAACAGGGTCTACTCGAATCCCATGTTTGTAAACAGCCTTGTCTCAGCAGATGGAAAAGTAGCAGCAATTATCCTGGATTTTAAAGGCGGGGCAAGTGACTGGTCGAAGAAAACAAGTCAAATACCTCATAGCGGGACATTCTTGTCCCCCTATGACAGGCTTGGAAAACCCCGTCTATCCGAGGTCGTAGGTATTTCTTCTGCATATGCTGAGGAGGACTGGAAGAAGTGGCAGGGGGGCGGAGGTACGACAGAGAAGAAGCAAGATGTCAGCCCAACTACTTCTCCCTCCCCCTCGACGGGGGAGGGTCAGGGTGGGGGTGAGCAAGGAAAATGGCCAGCCGTAGCGGGCGGCGGCGAAAAGAGTTGGGAACAGTGGTATGTCAGTGATTCTACTATTCATAAGAAGATACTTGAGATTGTTGATAAATATAAAGATGCAAATACAGATATATATGTGGGTGGACTGCCTATTGCCCTGGCTTTTCTTGAGGCGGATTCATTGAGAATGACAAAGTATGTGTATCCCCTTGCTCTTATTGTGATAATGATTGTGCTTTATTTTGTTTTCCAGAGTATACAGGGGATGATCCTTCCCATTGTTTGTGCCCTTTTAAGTGTTGTGTGGGCGGTTGGATTAATGGGTGTCTTTAAAATCCCGCTTGATCCGTGGAATATGATGACTCCAATTTTAATCCTTGCTGTTGCAGCAGGACATTCTGTGCAGATATTAAAGAGATACTATGAAGAGCTTGGCAATGCAAAAGTAAGCAGTGAGCAGTGAGCAGGGAGCAGTGAAACAGGCCGCTGGGGAGTCGTTGTTTCACGCCAGGCGGTTGTGGATTCTCTAACCAAAATCGGACCTGTTATGA
>JAHFER010000242.1 GCA_023248365.1 Nitrospirota bacterium | reverse complement strand
TCTTTGTAATCTTTTATTATCTTATCCAGGATACCATTAATAAAGGCGCTTGACTCTTCCCCTCCAAACCTTTTGGCAATCTCTATAGCCTCATTAATCGTAACTTTAACAGGTATATTTTTAATGAATAATAATTCGTATACAGCAATTCGCATAATGTTTCTATCCACTAATGCCATTCTGTCAATGCTCCAGTTCGCTGCTGACCGGATTAGCATATTATCTATAGAATGCAAATTCTTAACAACACCTTCCACGATATTGTCAGCAAACTCTTTTACATCATCCGGGACATCTTTCTTACTCCAGAATTCATTTATGAGATATTCAAATTCATTACTAACATCAAACTGATATAACATCTGCAGGGCAAACTCTCTTGCCTTTCTCCTGTAACCCATATTTTTCCTTACCCTCTGCTTCCTATATTAACTTATACAGATTCGCCATTTCCACAGCATGAACTGCCGCATCCCAGCCCTTATTCCTGTTTTTAGAACCAGCCCTCTCAATGGCCTGATCTACTGTGTCTGTTGTTAATACACCGTATATGACCGGCAGACCTGAATCAAGGCTAATACCTGCAACCCCTTTAGTTACCTCTGCTGCAATATAATCAAAATGAGGAGTTGCACCCCTTATCACCGCTCCCAGACATACAACTGCATTGTATTTTTTTGAAGCAGCCATCTTCTTTGCCACCATAGGAATCTCAAATGATCCTGGGACTTTTGCAACTGTAATGTCAGCATCATCAACTCCACACTGTTTAAATGCATCCAAAGCCCCTGCCAATAACCTGGATGTTATAAAATCATTAAACTTACTTACCACCACACCAAACTTAAGACCTGTCCCAATAATAGTCCCTTCTATAGGCTCTGACATAACTACTCCTCCTTATTATTATCTCAAATATAATTTTTGATTTTTTAATTACTATCTTTAATTTATTTGTTATACCCCCTGCAACAAATGACCCTGTTTGTCCTTTTTGGTTTTTAAATAATCTATGTTATCCGCATGAGCAGCAACTTCAACAGGAATACGTTCTACCACATCCAAACCATAACCTTCAAGGCCCACAATCTTTTTTGGATTATTGGTCATTAATCTTATGTGCCGTACTCCAAGATTAACCAGGATCTGCGCCCCAACGCCATAGTCCCTCAACACCGGTTTAACGCCGGCAGGCACATAATCAGCATGATCACCCTCCTTGCCTTCATCCTGAAGTTTATATGCCCTGATCTTTCTTAATAATCCCTTTCCAACATCATGGTTTACATAAAGCAGGACACCTGCGCCTTCTTTCTCTATCACCTTCAATGCCTGTTGTAATTGTTCTCCGCAATCACACCTTTTAGACTTGAATATGTCTCCTGTAATACATCCTGAATGAACCCGGACAAGTACCCTGTCCAGATCCTTTATCTCCCCTTTAACAAGGGCAAGGTGATAGTTGTGCTCAATGTCATCTTCATATACTATTACCCTGAAATCCCCGTATTCAGTAGGCAGATTAGATGATTCCACCTGATGCACAAAGGATTCCCGTTGAAGCCTATACTCTATAAGGTCTCTCACTGTTACAATCTTAAGATCATTAGCCTTCGCAAAAATTTTTAACTCAGGAAGTCTTGACATGGTTCCGTCTTCATTCATGATCTCGCATATTACACCTGCAGGATAAAGCCCTGCTAACCTTGCCAGATCTACGGAACCCTCAGTCTGGCCCGCCCGTTTTAAAACGCCCCCGTTTTGCGCCCTTATTGGAAAGATATGTCCCGGCCTTGCAAGATCACCTGGTTTTGTTGCAGGATTTATTGTAATCAGAATTGTAACAGCCCTGTCAGATGCTGAAATGCCGGTCGTAATGCCTTTCATAGCATCAATAGATACTGTAAATGCTGTACCAAAAGGGGCAGTATTTTCTGAAGACATCGGTTGAAGTGATAGTTCTTCAGCACGTTCAGAAGTCAGTGTAAGGCATATCAGCCCCCTGCCAAAACGGGCCATAAAGTTAATAGCCTCAGGGGTAACCTTCCCTGCCGCCATAACAAGGTCTCCCTCGTTTTCACGATCCTCATCGTCAACAAGGATTACCATCTTCCCTTGTTTTATATCCTCTATTGCCTCTCCAATAGAATTCAGACTCATTTCTTCTCCTTCATATGATTTCGGATCTCTTTAAGTTCCCGTTCCAGACGTTCAATCCTGTCAGCAACAGGATCCGGCAGATGCACATGATCCAACATCGTCTCTGTAAGGCGCCTGCCGCCTTGTTTTACAACCCTGCCAGGGACACCAACTACTGTAGAATCAGATGAAACAGGCTCAAGCACAACAGAGTTTGCCCCTATCTTTACATTATCACCTATGATTATGTTCCCTAATATTTTTGCACCTACTCCAACCACAATATTATTTCCAAGTGTGGGATGGCGTTTCCCCTTTTCCTTGCCAGTCCCGCCAAGGGTAACACCCTGAAACAGTGTAACATTATTCCCGATGACGGTTGTTTCTCCGATTACCACTCCCATCCCGTGATCTATAAAAAAATCTGTCCCAATCTTAGCTCCAGGATGGATCTCTATGCCGGTTAAAAACCTTCCGAGATGTGAAATTATCCTTGGAACAAACGGAATCTCCTTATTCCACAACCAATGTGCAATCCTGTATAAAATAACAGCATGAAAACCAGGATAAACTAACAATACCTCAAGCCAGTTAGCTGCGGCAGGATCCCTTTCGAAGACAGCATAAAAGTCCTTCTTGATAACTTCTAACACTATTCCCCATTCTGAAATACCAGAAGACAAACCGCGTAGGCAGCAATACCTTCTTCCCGGCCGATAGATCCCAAACCTTCATTCGTTGTTGCCTTAACATGCACCTGGTTAGATTCTATCTCTAAGGCTGTTGCAATACTCTCTATCATTTTATCCCGGTATGGAGCAACCTTAGGTCTCTCAGCCACAAGTACAGAATCAATATTTGAGACTCTATACCCCTTAGTATCCACTATGTCCTTTGTCTTCCTGAGTAATTCTATGCTTGATATCCCTCTGTATAAAGGATTATTATCAGGGAAATGTACGCCTATATCCCCTTCACCGGCAGCGCCCAGCATGGCATCACAGATCGCATGGAGTAGTACATCAGCATCGGAATGACCAATAAGCCCTTTATCAAATGGGATACTTACTCCACCAAGGACAACCTCTTTCCCGGTTCCGAGTTTATGGACATCATATCCAATACCAATCCTCATTAAGTCCCCTTTTTCCTGCGTGATCTCAATATAAACTCAGCAAGCAACAGATCTTCTTTTGTTGTAATTTTTATATTCTCATATGAACCTTCGACGATCTTTACTTTACCTCCTATCCTCTCGACAAAAGACGCTTCATCAGTTCCAAAGAAATCATCATTATAAGCGCTGTTAAATGCACTTTCCAGAACCCGCTTCTTAAATGTCTGAGGTGTCTGGGCACACCAGAAAAGCTCCCTGTCTGGTGTATTCTTAACAAAGCCATCCTTATTAACCTCTTTTATAGTATCCTTTAACGGCAG
>JAHFER010000241.1 GCA_023248365.1 Nitrospirota bacterium | reverse complement strand
AAATCCTGTCCGTATATATGCTAAACTTTTTTTGTGCTTAAAGATGAAGTTATAGATAACCTGCAAAAGGCTGTTGGCAGGGAATCAGTTATTACTGATAAAGAGAGTTTGCTCTGTTATTCATATGATGCTACCCGTATAGAAGTCCTTCCTGATTTACTTTTAAGGCCGAAGACATCTGAAGATGTTGCGGCTGTTCTGAAGATTGCAAATAAAGAAAAAATACCTGTTGTACCGAGGGGGGCAGGAAGCGGCCTGGCAGGCGCGTCAATTCCTGTAAATGGCGGCATTGTCATGTCAATGCAATTTATGGACAGGATCATTGAGATAAATAAGGATGACTTCTATGCTGTAGTCGAACCAGGCGTTATCACTCGGGACTTTCAGAGGGCTGTAGAGGCAGAAGGATTGTTTTATCCGCCTGATCCATCAAGTGTGAACTTCTGTACTATTGGTGGGAACATCTCAACAGGCGCAGGCGGTGCAAGAGGCATTAAATATGGTACTACAAAGGATTATGTAATGGGGTTAGAGATAGTTCTTGCCTCCGGTGAAATAATCTCCACTGGAACAAAGACTACCCGCAGTGTAGCAGGATATGATCTGACAAGGCTTATAACCGGCTCAGAGGGGACATTGGGGGTTATCACAAAGGCCACATTAAGGCTTGTCCCCCTGCCTGAAAAGATTGTAACTGCTGCTGCTGTATTCCCATCTCTTTACAGCGCTGTTTCTGCAATTGATAATATTTTGAAATCCAGCATAAAGCCTCTGGTGCTTGAGTTTATGGATAGGGAATCTATTAGGGTTGTGAAGGAACTTCTCCCCATCGGTGTCAGGGAAAACGGTGAGGCGATGATAATCATAGAGCTTGACGGGGTTCAGGAAATAGTTGAAAGAGAAATACTTGATGTAAAGGATATGTGTTTAAAAGGCGGTGCGATAAATGTGGAGATAGCCAGAGCTGCAAATGAAAGGGAAATATTATGGAAGGCGAGAAGGGCCATATCTCCTGCGCTCTATAAAATAAATCCTACCAAGATTAATGAAGATGTAGTAGTGCCGAGGAGTAAATTATCTGACCTGGTTCATGACATAAGAGAGATAGCGTCCCATTATAACCTTCAGATTGTCTCCTTTGGTCATGCGGGGGACGGCAACCTTCATGTAAATATTATGACAAATGATAAGGATAAAGACGAATACAACCGTGCACAGGAGGCGGTGAAATCTCTTTTTGAGGCAACCCTCAGATTGGGCGGGAGTATTTCCGGGGAACATGGGATCGGGATGACTAAGGCGCCATATCTGCCTATGGAGGTGGGTGACAGGGTGATTAGCATAATGAAAGACATAAAGAGGGTGTTTGATCCTAATAACATTTTAAATCCTGGTAAGTTATGGAGATAGTGCAGATACATGAGATGACAGGCAGAAGGGTCATTGTATATGCCGGAGATATTGTGTACTGCGGGATACTGGTTGAGGTAACTGAGGAGAATGTTGAGCTTCAGGGGGATAACCAGTGGATAACAATACCAGTGGACAATATCAATTCAGTAATCTTAGATGAGTAGCTTCTTTTTACAAACGTTTTCTAAAAAAATCTACAGTCCTTGTAAGACCTTCCCTAATCGGGGTTCCTGGTTCCCATTCAAGTGTTTTCTTTATCTTGTCAGAACTAAGACAGCTTCTCGATTGTTCGCCTTTTTTTGCAGGACCATGCATCTCCTTAATATTAGTGCCTGTGACATCCCTGAGTAGACTGAATAATTCATTGACGGAAGTTTCGACACCTGTACCCACGTTAAAAATATCATTTACATCGCTGTAAACAGAGGATGTAACTGCGTCTACAACATCTTCAACGTATACATAATCCCGTGTCTGCATACCATTACCATTGATAACAGGCTGTTCATTTCTTAGCATCTTTTGTGTAAAAATAGCGACTACACCTGCTTCACCGAACGGGTCTTGCCTCGGACCGTAAACATTGGCAAATCTTAAAACTGTATAATTTAATCCATGAGTTTGTTTATAGAAAAAAAGATAATGTTCGCCTGTTAGTTTACTAATCCCATAAGGGCTTAAAGGTTGAGGAGGATGGGTTTCAGTAGTGGGAATCGGTCCGTCCTCTCCGTATACTGCGCCTCCGGTAGAGGAAAAGATTACCTTGCGGGTTCCATAGCGTACAGCATTCTCAAGAAGATTAAGCATCCCAAGGATGTTGCTCTGTGCATCAAATTGAGGGTCTGCCACAGACCTCCTGACGTCCATTTGTGCGGCAAGGTGGCATATTAGCTCAGGCCGCTCTTTTTTAAAGATCCTTTCTATCCTCGGATTCATTATATCTATCTTATAAAATTTTGCCTCTTTATTGATATTTTCTGCCTTTCCTGTAGATAAATTATCAATAATTGAGACACTATGGCCTTCTGAAACTAATCTGTCTGTAATATGTGAACCAATGAACCCAGCGCCGCCTGTAACCAGTATCCTCATTTTTTACCCTTTCTAAATCAGTAAACAGTTATCAGTCTTAATTTCTTCCTACTGAATAATAGTCAAACCCGTTTTTCCTCATCCTTTCAGGCTCATATACGTTTCTCATGTCTATAAAGATTGGATGTTTCATTAATTCCTTTAGCTTATCCAAACCGAGATTACGGAATTGATTCCATTCTGTAACAAGCACAAGGGCATCAGTTCCACTGGCTGTGTCATAGGCATCATTACAGTAAGTAACCGACTCTCCGAGGACTTCCCTTGCATCTGCCATAGCCGCAGGGTCAAATACCCTAACATGCGCCCCTCTGCTGATAAGTCCCGCTATAATGTCTATTGCAGGCGACTCTCTGATGTCATTTGTATTCGGTTTAAATGATATGCCCAGAATGCCGATAGTCTTTCCTTCAATCCCTCTCAAGGCGTGATCTATCTTTTCAATCATGCGTTCTCTCTGAGCATTGTTTACTTCAATAACATCCCTGACTATCTTAAAGTCATACCCATGGCTCTCTGCAATCTGGAGCAGCGCCCTTGCATCTTTTGGAAAGCAGGAGCCGCCGTACCCGGGACCCGGGTGAAGGAACTTTGATCCTATCCTTCCATCAAGTCCCATAGCCTTTGCTACGACCTGCACATTAGCCCCCACCTTTTCGCACAGGTTAGCGATTTCATTAATGTATGATATTTTTGTTGCAAGGAACACATTTGATGCATACTTAATCATCTCTGCTGTCTCAATGTCAGTTATTATAAAAGGGGTCTCAATCAGATACAACGGGCGATAGAGGTCTTTCATTGTTGAGACAGCACGATCGCTTGATGCGCCTATTACCACCCTGTCAGGCCGCATGAAGTCTCCGATTGCCGAGCCTTCCCGTAAGAATTCAGGGTTGGATACAATATCAAACTGGTCATTGCCACCCATATTCTGAATTATCTTTTTTATCCGTTCACCTGTACCAACCGGCACGGTACTTTTTGTGACAACGACCTTGTAGGCGTTGAGGTTCTCTCCCACAGTCCCTGCAACCGAGTCTACGTATGACAGATCTGCTGAACCGTCTTT
>JAHFER010000240.1 GCA_023248365.1 Nitrospirota bacterium | reverse complement strand
AATGCGGAGAAAGGGCAGCCGGTAAGGTTGAGAATGTTAACCTCAAAGACCTGGCTATTCAACGTTTCCAGTTCACCTCCCGCCTGATAACAGCGGCAGGCTATTCCGGCTGGGTTCTGCTTATAGATGAAACAGAACTGATTGGCCGCTATTCTTTCATGCAGCGGGCGAAATCTTATGCAGAACTGGCACGCTGGATGGGTAAACTTAAAGGGGCCAAATTCCCCGGACTCACAACAGTATTTGCAATCACTAAAGATTTTAAGGCAAGAATCCTGGAAGAAAAAGAGGACATTGAAAGAATACCGCTAAAGCTCCGGGCAAAAGCATCGGAATCAGACCTTCTCTTAGCAAGCCAGGCTGAACGGGGAATGCGCCTCATTCAACCTGAAAAGGACTGCGTCCTGAGAGCGCCTGATAACCATATTATTGAGCAGACCTACAACAAAATCCGTTCTGTTTACACACAGGCATTTAACTGGGAGCCGCCGATATCCTCATCAATAGACGGCCTGACTTCAACAAGTATGCGTGAATACATAAAAGGATGGATAACCGAATGGGACTTAAAGCGTATAGACCCACAAGGGCATATCGAGTTAGAATTTACAGAGATGAAACAAGACTATACTGAGGACAAAAACCTCGAAGCATCGTCTAAAGAAGAATCAATCGGGATTGATGAGTAGGCACGGCCGGGGTAATGACGAGGTAGAAGCTTGTGGGCACTCTTACTAAGGTTTGTAACAAATGTCCTTGACAAATAACCAGTCTGGTTTATAGTAACATAATATCATACGATTCAAATTCCTTTCAGGGATCATCATTATTCCACTTAGATGATTCCCCTCCATTTTTAAAACATCTTAAAACGGCTTCGTAAAAAATTCATCTGCGGCGTTGCGCTGCATCCTTCGTCATTGCGGCGTAACACCAAAGTACGCCTCATTCCTCAGGATTTGCGCGCCTTGCACCTGAAGCTTTTACGAAGCCGTAAAAATTAAACCAGACAGGATTTTGATAGTGGTATTTTCCCATGCAGAGGATTCTTGTACCCTGTACAGTATCATACATATACGGCATTGTTGCGGCTGAATTATTCAGGTATTTCCCTCTTACCGTAACAACATTATCTGTATTTTTACTTCTGTTGTTGATTTACGTGGTCACAATAAAACATCAGAATGAAAAGCAGAATTATCCGCTTCTTTTATCAATAGTAATTGTGTCTGCAATCACAGGTTTTTCTTACATGCTCTATGAAAGCAGAATACCAACCAATGATATTTCCCGTTACGCAACCTGGGATAAAGTGACAGTTATCGGGATGTTAGATGAACCTGCAAAATATTCCTCAAGAAGAGTTGTGGCTACTATTAATACGTCTAAAATATTACGGGGAAAAGAAGGGTTGAACATTACAGGCAGGGTTAGGATAAATGTTTATGATCCTGAGGTGGTATTGAATTACGGGGACATAATTATGGTAACAGGAAAACTCAAACTTATTCGTGGATTTAAAAATCCCGGATTATTTGACTACGCAGAATATATTGCACGGGAAGGTATTAGAACCAGTTTGAGTATAAGTAAAAAAGAGTACATTTCAAGGACCGGGACTGGCGGCAATCTTCTGCTGAAAATAATTTACAAGTGGCGGGAAAAGATAAGGGTTGCTATTACAAAAGGGCTTCCTGAACCATCAGCAGGGATACTTAAGGCAATGGTCATAGGCGATACCGGAACCCTCACTGCTGATGTAAGAGATAAATTTAATGCAGCAGGTGTCACGCATATCCTGTCCATTTCAGGGTCACATCTGGGTTTTATTGCGCTTATCACATTCTTTATTATCAGGTATATGCTGATTCACCTGCCATATCAGACATTACTCAAGATGTCTCTGTATATCATCCCCTCAAAAATTGCAGCCGCCTGCACATCTTTAACTGTTATATTTTATACCCTGCTTTCCGGCGGAGAGGTTGCCACTGTAAGATCGCTTATTATGGCAATGGTATTTCTGATAGCAATAATTGCAGAGAGAGATGATGATCCTGTAAATACGCTTGTTATGGCGGCCCTGCTGGTGCTTCTGTGGAATCCTCAGGCATTGTTTGATATTTCATTCCAGTTGTCTTACACAGCCGTACTCTCAATGATCATAGTTGTAAAGAGATTTTATAAAAAAGAACCTGCGGAAGAAAATATAGTCTGGTGGAAGAAATATGGAAAAAAATTATTCCTCTTCACACTATTAACTCTTGGAGCATCTGCTGCCACTGCCCCAATAACTGCCCACTACTATAACCAGATAGCATGGACAGGTCTGATATCCAATTTAATTGTTGTTCCGTTTGTTGGTTTTATAGTCCTGCCGCCCGGACTATTTACAGCGCTACTCGTACCTGTTTTTAACACTGATGTAATACCGTTGGCATGGTTAAATAATATCCTGTTGAATCTGTTTTACGGCGCTGTAGAATTCTTTGCGAAATTTCCCTTTGCAATTATTTACACCCCGTCGCCCGGTCTGCTCTTTATCTTCTCAATATATTTACTCATGCTGTCAGCGATATTCTTTAAAAATCGCCATACAAAGTTTTTCTTTCCTGTTGCTATTTTGTTTATCCTCATCTTAATTGGGTGCAATAGATATAAAGAGGATAACAGGAACTCCCTTCGCGCCACATTTTTAGATGTAGGTCAGGGGGACTCGGCCCTGATAGAGTTTCCTGATGGAAATGTCATGCTCATAGACGGCGGCGGGACATTCAGTGAGACCTTTGATATAGGCCGCTCTGTGGTAGCCCCGTATCTATGGAATAGCGGCATTAGAAAGGTAGACTATATTGTTTCATCCCATCCCCAATTGGACCACATTGAAGGACTTGTTTATGTCATTGATAAATTCAGCATAGGTGAGGTATGGGATGGCGGTGTTGATACCTCGGTTTCAAGGGAATTTAAACGTATCGTAAAAGAGAAAAATATCAGGGAAGTCATCATAGATAAAAACACACCAGACAGAATTATTGGAGGATGTAAGATAAACTTTTTGAATCCCCCCAAAGATAAGGAGAGATTAAAAATAAATAATATCTCTATTGTCATGAGGATTTTATGTCATGACATCTCACTGTTGTTTACAGGTGATATAGAGGAAAGCGCCATGGAGGATATTTCAGCAGACAGTAAGTCACTTGAAAGCATGGTAATAAAAGTCCCTCATCACGGTTCAAAAGGTTCAGTAGAAACCAATTTTATAACTTCAGTGAAACCTCATATAGCAGTAATCTCTGTTGGCTATAAAAACCCATATCGTCACCCTTCTGCTGAGGCAATCTCCGCTTATGAAAACATCGGCGCAGTTGTATTAAGAACAGATATGGATGGCGCTGTAATTCTTCAAACAGAGAATGGAAAATTAATCACAAGGACGTATGAAGATATGGCCTTGAAGGAGATCAACTTTAATGACCTGGAGTCAATATTAACAACAGAATTATCAAACTTAAAGAAGATAGTTCCACTTTAAAATAGCATTTGATTAGTAATCTTTTCTGTCATTCCCACGAAAACGGGAACCCAGTATTTTCAATGT
>JAHFER010000239.1 GCA_023248365.1 Nitrospirota bacterium | reverse complement strand
GAATGGGGTGATATATCCTGCTTTATGCCCGCCATCCCGGCATATTTCTTAATAATCATCCAGAAACTCAGCCTTGTTAAACCTCTTCCCCATGATGATACAAATACGTATGAAGATAAATGGTTTTTTAGAATTGCCTGCCTGGACATTTCCATATACTGTTTTAACCTCTCGAGTGCATATTCCCCCATTGGAACAACCCGTTCCTTGCCGCCTTTTCCTGCTGTTGTAATAAAGCCTATCTCAAAGTTTATATTGCTGAGTTTAAGGTTCACGAGCTCTGACACCCTCAATCCGGTTGCATACATGAGCTCTATCATGGCCCCGTTTCTAATGCTGAGATGGTTGTTATCTCCTGGTTGTTTCAGCAATGATTCAACCTCAGACAGGGAGATGGTCTTTGGAAGCCGGTGCCAGCCTTTCGGGGTTTCAATATTGAGTGTGGGGTTTGATTTTGAGATTCCATCCTTTACTAAAAACTTATGAAACTGTCTTAACGAAGACATATATCTCTGGATTGAGGCTATTGATAATGCTTTGCCGCTCATTAAGCTCATTATAAACTCTCTCAGGTGAGAAGCAGTTACATTGTCAGGTGTGGTTATATTCGCATTGACAAGAAATGTGATATAAACAGTGAGGTCAGTTTTATATGAATCCGTTGTGTTCTGTGCAAGACCCTTTTCTACCGTAAGGTAATTTAGGAATTCGGATAATAAAGTATTGAGGTCTTTTTCCATAACTGAAAATTATATTACAACAGGGTGCAGTGAAAGATAAAGAGATTTTTTGTGCATACAACCTTGTGTGGTTTAATATCAGTTTTGCACAATTAGATAGAGATAAGATAACGGCAGTGAAAGATGTTAGTGAAGTGTATACAAGGAGATGATGGAAATGGCATGGGATTTGCTTTTATCAATTATTGCAATTTTAAGGGAAACATTGTAACCTGTTTTAGTTATGAAACACCTTTTTATAAAAACATTTGGCTGTCAGATGAATGAGCTTGATAGCGAGAAGATTGCGGGTGTGCTGTCGGACTTAGGCTACTCACTTACTGATTCACCTGACAGCGCTGATATGATTATACTGAACACATGCAGTGTCAGAGAGAAGGCAGAGTCTAAGTGTTACAGTGACCTTGGCAGACTTAATGAACTTAAGAAGGAAAGGCCTGACCTCCTTATTGGAGTCGGCGGATGCGTGGCCCAGCAGGAAGGAACGAAAATAGTTAAAAGGGCCCCTTATGTTGATATGGTGTTTGGAACTGACAATATCTCAGATATACCCGGCCTGCTTGAAAAGCGGAGGGAGAAGGCAAAGAACAGGGTATCAACGGAGAGGCGGAGGAAGAGGGTTCTATTGCAGGACAACAGTATAGTTAAATCTACTGTCTTAAGAAACCATTCTGTAAAGGCATTGGTTAATATTGTTGACGGTTGTGATAAATTCTGCACCTTTTGTGTGGTCCCTTTTACACGCGGACGTGAGAGGAGCAGGAAACCGGAGGATATATGCAATGAAATCAGAGGGCTTGCAGCATCAGGTTATAAAGAGGTTACCCTTTTAGGGCAGAATGTAGATTCATATGGAAAGGATATGGGAGGGGGCACAGGCCTCGCCGGACTATTAGAAATGATAAGTGAAATCCCGGGAATTGAGAGAATCAGATTTATGACATCCCACCCGGCTGATTTTAATGACAACCTCATTACTGCAATTGCCAAGCTCCCCAAGGTATGCAATCATGTGCATCTCCCCCTGCAATCCGGTTCTGATGCCATGCTTGACAAGATGAAGCGGAATTATACCTATGCAGAGTATAAAGAAAAGATTACAAAATTACGTGAGGCTGTACCTGATGTTACAATTACGACGGATATAATTGCAGGTTTCCCTGGTGAGAGTGATGCCGATTTTAATAAAACCCTGAAGGCATTGGAAGAGATGCAGTATGATGCGGCATATACTTTCAAATACTCTAAAAGGCCTTATACGCCTGCAAGGACATACGAAGAGCAGGTTACTATTGATGTGAAGAAAGACCGCTTAAATAAGGTAATAGAGCTTCAGAACAGTATTACACTTGCAAAAAATAAGGAGTGTGAAGGTAAGGAATTTGAGATTCTGATCGAAGGAGAAAGCAAGAGGGGTTCAGTTAGTCTGACCGGCCGTACAAGGGGCAATAAAATAGTTCATATACAAAAGCAGGAAGGAATATTCATTGGAGACATAATACAAGTCAGGATAACTTTCGCTACCTTTTCCTCGCTTATGGGAGAAGTGGTTGGTTTTTAAATGAAGCGTTTTATCATATTATGGGGACCAGTCATATTCTTTGCCTGCATTGTATTTATTGGTTCATCAATTTCACATCCATTAGACAAAAACCCGTTTCCACACTTTGACAAATTTGCCCATCTTTCAGAATACGGGTTATTTGCATTACTCCTTTTCCGTGCACTGAACGGAACACTGAGTAAAAATAGTTTTTTATTACTGGCCCTTATTACTGTGTTAATAACTACCGGATATGGCGCCAGTGATGAGTTTCACCAGTACTTTGTGCCTGGCAGGACTTCGGATGTCAAAGACCTCGCTGCAGATGGGTTAGGTTCTGTGCTGGCAATGACGGTAGTCTTTATTAAAAGAAGGGTATTTAGCAGGTAACTGGTTAGAAGATATCTGTGTTTATCCGTGATTTAATTGGATGTTCAGATGAACTGAAGATTGATGAGGCGTCTTTTAACCTGTCCCTTGAAGCTAAAATAAAGACAGTGTCTCCTTCAAGAAGCTGTAAGTCGTTTTCAGGGATTATAAGCATGTTATGATGGATTACAGCAATGATGATAACCCTGTGAGGAATAAGCAGGCTCCCGATCTCTTTACCTTCGGCCTCAGAATTTTTCTCAACAGTGAGTTCGTCAATGGTGAAGCCTCCCCGTCTCATATACTGTTTTAACTCATCTAATTTTGATTTTATGCCCTCTTCTCTGAGGAGGTTGATCTCTTTTTCCAGGCTGATAATGTCCTGTCGTATAATCTTTATCCTGCTCAGATGTTCCCTGATATCTTTGTTGTCTAATAACTCTGAGGCAGGATGATTACGGTGTTCATAAATGGTTTTTCCAATTTCGATATGGAGTTTCTCTAATTTTTTCTCAAGCTCGTATATATGGTAGAGGAGTTTTGCAACCTGGGTGTTTTCACTTGTTGTTATGGCGATTTCATAGACACCCTTTTTAAGACCGTCTAAAGCAATCGTCAGTTCCCTGTATATGCGGCTGAATTTACTCATGAACGACAGTATATAGAATAGGGCACAAGGGGTCAAGGTGCATCAAAATTCCCTCCCCTTCAAGGGGAGGGTGAGGGTGGGATGGGGTTATATTTTGATGATTGAAGAACGCAATGTTGGTATTAACCACTGGCCTGAGGAAGAGAGGCCGAGAGAAAGGCTGATAAAAGAGGGGGCAGAACGTCTGTCCCCTGCACAGCTTCTTGCTATCCTGCTTCGCACCGGCAGTGAAGGTAAGAGTGCACTTGAGCTTGCCATTGAACTATTGCAGCACTTTGGTGACTTCAGGGCAATGTCAGCAGTTACTGTACATTAGCTATGTTCTATAAAGGGGATTGGA
>JAHFER010000238.1 GCA_023248365.1 Nitrospirota bacterium | reverse complement strand
GTTTTTATAATGGACTTACATTCCACAGGTTTGAACCTGGTTTTGTTATACAGGGAGGGGATCCAAATGGAAATGGAACCGGCGGAAGCGGAGTGAAGCTTCCTGCTGAATTTAATAAAAAACCTCATGTTGCAGGAACAGTTGCAATGGCACGGGCGAGTGACCCAAACAGCGCTGACAGTCAGTTCTACATCTGCCTTGCACCGGCGTCTTTTCTGGACGGCAATTATACAGTTTTTGGACAGGTTACAGAGGGGATGGATGTTGTTCTGAAGGTTAGGGCAGGGGATGTAATGAAGAAGGTGACACTTAAGAAGTAAGAAGTCAGAAATTCCCTCCCCTTCGATCATATACGGGGGGAGGGTCAGGCCTGCCCTGAGCGCAGTCGAAGGGCCTGTCCTGAGCGAAGTCGAAGGGGTGGGGATATTTAAATGTTTTCCTGCTTCAAAAGCCTGCCTGCATACACCAGTTCTTCTTCCCTTGTTTTAACAATACCATCTAATTTGGCCCATAATGTCTGATTCATAATTTCTGAGAATATTGGCCCTGGTTTTATGCCGAACTGTTTTAAATCACCGCCGGCTATGGATAGCCGTATATCCTGGAGATGACTTAGATACAGAGAGATACCTTTTACTGCGTTTTCCTGATCCGCCTTTGCCATAAGATATAGCAATGTCTCCTGCGATTGCCCCCTGAGTTTTGTATAAAGGCTGCTTGGTTTCAGTGTCTCCATGCTATAAAGGGTTTGAAGTAAATTGTTGGATTCTTTTTTTGTAATAGTTACCTTTTCAAGGAGGGTCTCTTTTATACTTAATCTCTGACACATATCTGCTGTTGCCTCAGGGGTTAATTGATCCATAAGGGCATAGAAATATACTAACCATGGTTCGTATCTCTTTCCAAGGAAAAGCAGCCTGTACCAGGCAAGTGCATCTTTTATTTTCTGAAATAACGAGGAGGCGTCGCTATTCCATTGTAGTTCCTGGTGAATGAACCTGAAGAGGTCAAACTCAGACATCCGTGCAACAGGTTTTGAAGGATCTGCCTCGCGCAGTATAAGCAACAGTTCAGTAAACAACCTCAGACCGGCGAGTCTGTGAAACAGGTCTATTTTTGTGGCGCTATGAATCAGGTTTTGCGTATGCCTTGCTATTTTAAAACCAAATCTCTGTTCAAATCTTATAGCCCTGTATATACGGGTAGGGTCTTCAATAAAACTCATATTGTGCAGTACACGTATGGTCTTTTCTTTTATGTCCCTCTGTCCCCCGAAGAAATCAATCAGGTATCCAAAATCTTTTTTGTTTAATTTTATGGCGAGGGTGTTGATGGTAAAATCCCTCCTGTAGAGGTCCTTTTTTATTGATGAAAGTTCTACAACCGGCAGTGCAGTAGGATATTCATAATACTCAGTTCTGGCTGTAGCAACGTCAATCTTGAAGCCGTCAGGAAATATTATTACAGCAGTACCAAACCTCTGGTGGCTTTTTACCCGCCCTGCCACAGATGCCGCATACCTTTCTGCAAATGCAATCCCATCACCTTCTATTACTATGTCAATATCATAGTTCTCCATTCCTAATAGCAGATCCCTTACAAATCCACCCACAGCATAGGCCCCTAACCCCATATTATCAGCAGTATTACCAATATCCTCCAGGATCTTTTCAATATGTTCAGGCAGTCTGTCCTTAAGCATATTTCTCAAATTTTTTTCGTGAGGCCTTTTTGCCCATTTTTCAGATACCTCCCATGTCCTTGTTACATCATCATGCAGTGTCCTTAAAATGTCAGTCCTTGAGATTGCCCCGATAATCCGCTCCCCGTCCACCACAGGCACAAACCTCTGGTTGTGCTCAATCATTGACGATTCAATCTCTCTGTAAGGTGTATCTGCTGTGACTTTATAAAATTCCGTTGACATAAAATCTGTAACAGGCATGTTTCCGAACTTGTGGAATATAGCCTTCTGAACAATCTCCCTTGTAACAAATCCTGTTAATTTTTCATTATCAATAACAGGGAGGGCGCTAATTCCATACCTTGTCATCAGGTCACCGGCCTCGTTTATAATTGCATCGTTATGGATGATCTTTACCGGTGTAGTCATAATATCCTTTGCGGTCCTGACAGGTTTGATTGTATTGTAAAGAATTTGCAGGATTCTTTCTTCGACCTGAATGCTTGTAAGGTCTTTTATGCTTGCTGATGCCGCTGTCCTGTGACCGCCTCCCCCAAACTCCCTTGCCACTCCTCCCACATCTATTTCAGGTATCCTGCAGCGGGCAACAAGCTGAATCTTATCATCCATGCGCACGATAACAAAGAGGACATCTATATCCTCCATATCCCTGACCTTATGGGTAATTGACGAGAGTTCAGCAATGTATTTTTCAGACGCCCCCTTTGCAATGACGACCTTTGCAGAATCAATATAATAGGTCTTTGCATTGTGTATCAGGTCATTCAGAAGTGTTATCTGGCCGGCATCCAGTTCATGTACCAGGTAGCGTGAAACGCTCCTCATATCTATGCCGTGAGATAAGAGATAAGCAGCCGCCATAAGGTCTCTCGGGGTTGTTGAGGGGAAGGTCAGGGAACCCGTCTCCTCATATATTCCTATCGCAAACAGTGTCCCTTCGAATTGGGATAAAGGGATATTTTTTTCTTTTAATATTTCAACAAAAAGGGTTGTGGCAGCGCCAATGTCTTCTATAATCTCCATTTCCCCCCGTATGTCACCAGGGGTAACAGGATGATGGTCATAAATATGGATACTAATATTCCTTTTTAATAATTCAGATAATTTCCCTATGCGTTCCGCATTCTTGCAGTCTACAATAATAAGGCGTGTTACCTCGTCAAAGGCGATATCCTTTAACCTGTCAAACTCTATCTTATTCTGACTAATAAAATTCCTGACATTCTTTTCCTGTGTGCCGGGGAATATCAATTTTGCGTCAGGATATATCTTCTTTGCCGCAATCATTGAGGCTAAGGCATCAAAGTCAGCATTATTATGTGTGGTAATTATTTCCATAACTTATCCAAAAATGCAATTAACCACAGAGTACACAGAAAAATTTTAATAATAAAGAAAAACTATTGTGATTTCTTCCTCTGTGCTCTAATTTATTCATAAGATTATCTTAATTAGCTTCATACTACAAATAATGAGGGCACTGAGGTTTGATAGAGAAGTTTTTTAATATAATTTTACCTCTGTGTTCTCTGTGGTTTAGTCATTGCTGTTTCCGGGATTAGCTTTCATGGTCTTGGGTGGCACTCTGCATGAACCTTCTTAAGCCGCTCCCTTGTGATGTGGGTGTATATCTGTGTGGTGGAGATGTCTGAGTGACCCAGCATCATCTGCACGGAGCGCAGGTCAGCCCCGCGCTCAAGCAGGTGGGTAGCAAATGAGTGCCTGAGAGAATGGGGTGATATATCCTGTTTTATACCCGCCATCCGTGCATATTTCTTAATAATCATCCAGAAACTCTGCCTTGTTAAACCTCTTCCCCCCCTTCCCATTGATGATGCAAATACGTATGATGATGAATGTTTTTTTAGAATCGCCTGCCTGGACATTTCCATATACTGCTTTAACCTATCGAGTGCATATTCCCCCATTGGAACAACCCGTTCCTT
>JAHFER010000237.1:2623-3660 GCA_023248365.1 Nitrospirota bacterium | reverse complement strand
CATAAGTTCACTGTCTTTGACGGGGGCATCAGGAAGATAGCCCGCTATCAACAGTATTTTGTCATCAAGTCAACGATTGACCGGGTGAAGCAGTTTGATAACGAAGGCCGTCGCAAAGGCGGCATTATCTGGCATACTCAGGGATCGGGGAAATCGCTTACCATGATCTGGCTTGCCAGAAACCTTGCCCTCTACCCGGATATTCCTAATCCGCGCATTCTGCTTGTGACCGACCGCGTAGATTTGGATCGGCAGCTCAGCAATACCTTTGCCGCCTGCGGGCTTGACAGGCACAGGGCAAGGACAGGGCGGGACCTCCTCGAATTGGTTTCGGAAAAGAAATCGGCCATTGTCACCACCCTGATTCACAAGTTTGACAAGGCGCTTAATGTTAAGAAATTCCAGGAAGAATCCATTGATATTTTCATGCTGGTTGACGAGGCACACCGCACTCAATTTAAGAATCTGCATGCGCGGATGCGGCAGATGTTTCCGAAGGCATGTTACCTGGGCTTTACCGGAACGCCTCTAATGAAAAAGGAAAAGAACAACTTCATTAAATTCGGCGGTCTGATTGAACCTCACTATTCGATTAAGCAGGCGGTAAAGGACAAGGCGGTGGTTCCTCTCCTGTACGAAGGCCGCTACGTGGAGATGGAACAGAACAAGGCTGCTATTGATCTCTGGTTTGATCGTCAAACACAGGGGCTTACTGATGAGCAGAAGGCGGATCTGAAAAAGAAATACGCCCGTGCTGAGATGCTGAACAAGGCCGACAAGGTCATTTATATGCGTGCCTTTGATATCAGCGAGCATTACCGCCAGAACTGGCAGGGCACTCCATTCAAGGCCCAGTTGGTTGCACCAAACAAATTGTCGGCGCTGAGGTATCACAAGTTTTTGAACGAGTTCGGACATGTTACTTCAGAAGTGATTATCTCCCCGCCGGATACACGGGAGGGTTTTGAAGAGGTTGAAGCCGGGCCGCCAAATAATCCAAAAGGTGAAGTTGTCCAGTTCTGGCAGAAGATGATGAA
>JAHFER010000237.1:0-2613 GCA_023248365.1 Nitrospirota bacterium | reverse complement strand
GGCAGTATAGATTGAAGATAAAAAAACAGGATGAGAACAATGTGAAACTAAAGGGGGCATATTTCTATGTAATGACCCCTGATCCTGATAATACTCAAAAGGTAAAAGAGCTTCTCGATGCGTGGTATAAGGAGCACGCCCGGACAATCTTCTCCCGGCGGTTGGAAGAGTGCTACATACTCACAAAGAAATTGAATGTCCCTTTTCCTCATATCAAATTGCGCAAGATGTCCAAAAGGTGGGGGAGCTGCAGCAAATCAGGTGACATTCTCCTGAACACGGCCCTCGTTAAAGCATCTTTGTATTGCATTGATTATGTAATCATGCATGAGCTTTGTCACCTGAAAGTTCATACTCATAATAGTGGATATTTCAAACTCCTTTCAAAATATATGCCTGATTGGGAGAAAAGGAAAGATAGACTTGAGAAAAACGAATCATCCCTTCCTTTTTTTACCGCTATAAACTTTCCTGCTTTACCTTAATACGATATTTAGCTTATAATCATTTAACTCGAACACACTATAGGGAAATAATATGAGTCTGATTGCGATTATAGATTATGGGATGGGGAATCTGAGGAGTGTTGAGAAGGCATTTGAATTTGTGGGGCATAATGCTTTTATAGCAAACCGGCCTGAAGATGTTTTGAATGCATCCCATGTTGTGCTGCCGGGTGTGGGAGGGTTCCCGGAATGTATGAAGAATCTGGAATCCTCAGGCATGATAGATTCTGTCTATAAAAGTGTGGAAACAGGGAAACCCTTTCTTGGTATTTGTCTTGGTCTTCAGGTGCTCTTTACTGAGAGCGAGGAGTTTGGCTGTCATAAGGGTCTGGATATATTAAAGGGGCGTGTTGTCAGGTTTAAATTGGACCAGAGTTTTAAGGTGCCGCACATGGGTTGGAATGAGATAAATATTGAAAAGGAGATCCCCGTTTTAAATGGGGTACCTGATAATTCATTTGTCTATTTTGTGCACTCGTATCATGTGGTACCGGCTGATAATGCTATAACTGCAACTGTATCTGATTACGGTGGGAAATTTGTATCGGGTGTAAGTAAAGATAATATCTTTGCATGTCAGTTTCACCCGGAGAAGAGTCAGGATATAGGGCTAAAGATCCTGAAGAATTTTGGAGATATGAAATGAAAATAAAAAAATTAGTTGTTCCTGCTGTATTTCTTGCATTATTACTCGTTATCTTTACAGGCTGTAGTCCTAAATATGTAACTTCCACTATCTCACCAAAATGGAAGGAAACCAAAATTACAAAGGTGGCCCTTATCCCCTTTATAGCATCGGGTTCTGAAGAGGATCAAGAAGGGCAAAAGGGGCTGAGGAGCGCCAAAGTGGCGACTGAGGGTGCTGCTAAGGTTACTGCAATATTTTTACACGGTATGGAGAAATATGGATATTCAATAATGCCTTATGACGATGGAACAAAGGAAATGCTTACCAAAAATGGTACGCTGCCATTGGATGCTGTTAAATCAATAAGAGAGAAAACAGGGGCAGATGCCGTTCTTACCGGCATAGTTACAAGGTATGAAGAGAGGGAGGGTGGGCCTGTGGGGGTGAAAAAACCTGCCTCAGCAGGATTTGATGTCAATCTCGTAAGTACGGAAGACGGGACAATCCTGTGGAAAGGTGGATATGCAGAGACACAGAAGTCTCTTCTCGAAGATGTATCAATGCTCCCTGATTTTATAAAGAGAAGAGGGACGTGGCTTTCAGTGGAAGAGCTTGCAAAGGGCGGAGCAGAAGAGGTTTTAAAAACCATTCAGAATGCTCTTAAGCCTCCGGTAAACAATCATGCAATAGAAGAGAAAGGGTATTAACTTGAAAATTATTCCGGCAATAGATATTAAGGGTGGACGCTGCGTCAGGCTTTATCAGGGACAGATGGACCAGGAGACTGTTTATTCGGAGAATCCCATTGAGGTTGCACAAAAGTGGCAGGATATGGGCGCCAGTATGCTTCATATTGTTGATCTGGATGGGGCAGTAACCGGAACGCCTGTTAATTTCGGTATCATTGAAAAGATGATTTCCTCTCTTGCAATTAAGGTGCAGGTAGGCGGCGGAATAAGGGATGCAGAGACAGTGGAAAAATATCTGAGTATAGGAACCGGCAGGGTAATAATAGGAACTGCTGCGGCTAAGAATATTGAATTTGTATGGGGCATGAGCGGATTTTACACTGCGAGGATAGTGATAGGAATTGATGCTAAGGATGGAATGGTAGCCGTAAAAGGCTGGACTGAAGTTACAGAGATGGATGCAATTGAACTTGCAAAGAAGTTTGAAGGAATAGGTATTGGCGCAATAGTCTATACTGACATAAGCAGGGATGGCACATTAACAGGCCCTAATATAAAGAGTGTTGAAAAATTTGCATCATCTGTCAAAATACCTGTGATAGCATCAGGAGGCGTTTCGAAGATTGATGATATAAAGGCGTTATGCAACATGAAGTTCCCGCCGCTGGAGGGAGTTATTATAGGTAAGGCCTTATATTCAGGGGCTGTTGACCTGAGGGAGGCGATTAAGGCTGCTGCTGAGTTTAGTCATAGATAGAGGTCAGAAGTAAGAAGACAGAAGTAAGAAGTA
>JAHFER010000236.1 GCA_023248365.1 Nitrospirota bacterium | reverse complement strand
ACAGAACCGAGGCCACAAGGTTATATAAAAGATGCAGGACAATCCTTTCCATGACCCTGCAAGTCGGCCCATCCCCTGAAACCCAGGCCATATATAGGTCACTTCTGTAAAAAATATTTTTGAATCCGTGAACAATCCGTGAATGGTTGCATGTATAGTATGACCTGATTTCATTCTTATATTCATAAACAGATTACTTACAGTAGAAGGGGGTGATGTGACTAATTTTATTATAATTCATTAAGATTTAGGAGTAAATGATAAGTAAAGACATAATACCAACAAGGTAGAAAGGAGATGGGTAATGAAACGTGTAATTTTCAGTTTTATTTTTATAATTTCACTGACAATAATGTTAACTGGCTGTGGTTCCAGTAATAAAACTAATAAGGTTAGTAGTAGTATCAGCGGTGTGGCTTCACTTGGGCTGATAAGTGGAGGAACTGTTACAGTGTATCCCTTGAATGGAGATGGCACTACAGGTGATAAGCTTGTGACAGCTACAACTGCCTCAGACGGGACATACAAGGCGGACATTGGATCATATAGAGGTAATGTCCTTGTCGAAGTAACCGGAGGGACATATACGGATGAGGCCACAGGTCAAACTGTGTCTAATACAGAGACTCTAAGGGCAGCGCTTGCAGAAGTAACAGGCAGTGTGTCAGTTGCTGTTACACCTATGACTGAAATCGCAGTCTTAAATGCAGGAACGCTAACAAAGGATAATATAGATAAGGCGAATTCCTTAGTCTCTACTATGATTGGCGTTGATATTATCAAGACTATGCCTGCTGATACATCTAAGGCCTCCTCTTCTGCAACAGTAGACGAAACAACCTACGGCCTGATGTTAGCAACCATTTCTCAGATGGTTAAAGATGGTAAAGCTACGGATGTTTCCGGGGCCATTAATAATATTAAACAGGATCTTTCAGATAATAAGTTAGATACAACTGGTGGTGACTTATCATCATCACTCACTAATTTTCTAAATAATGAAAAGAATAAAACAGGTGTGGACAACATGAATTTAACAAAATTGGATGATTCGTTACAGCATATAAAAGAAAATCCTATTACACCTGTCACGGATATCCCTAACCTGAATAAGGCAAAGGCCCTGGTATCTGATCTGAGGAATACAGCCCTTGCTATCTACAATTATCAGGGTGGTGCTTCTGTAGGCATTGTAGAGACGCCATTTAAGAATCTGTCAGAGGAACTGCAAAACAAGATAAATCCGGAACTTGCAGATGCGGTAGACAGGATAGGATGGGTTATCAATTCCTCTTTTTTTGTCAGCCCAGGGGATGCAAACATACCTTTTACCTCAGGTTCTGACACATTAACAATATCAATATCTGCTGATCGAAAGAGCGGCAACTTTGAAATGAAAAATGGGGCAGGAGACATAATTGGTACAGGAACCATTACGCTTAATAATGCGGACATCATTACATCAGGAACCTTAAATGCAACAATGACTACGAAGAGTGGGAAAGACCTTGTAATAAACCTGGACTATTCAGGGACATTCAGTAACAATATATTTACCAGTGTGACATTTAAAGGCTCTATAACAGCGCCGGATTTTTCTTTTGATTTTAGTCAGGCTGGAAGGGAGCTTTCCGCCACATTTACAAAGAATCCAAATAATCCGGAATTTAGTGGCGGCATTCTTGTTGACCCATTTCCCACACACATCTTCTTTTCAGGCAAAGTAGTTACCTCAACAGCCCAAATGGAAGGCAAATTGGACATTACTTCAGTATGGAGCAGCAAGCATTATCCGCAATGGGGGGATAATACACCTGGTTGCAAAGGAGCATTTGTGTTTAAAAAGGGTACCTTTGACGGCTCCTTTCAGGAGTTGAAAAATGGCTCGCCAACAGGAGTAAAATTTAGCGGAACAATAACAGGTAAAGCGGACAATGCTGAAATATTTAATAATTGCATTGACGAGAGTTCTACAAATGTTTCGAAATATAGCGCATCCTTTGACGGTAAGATTGAGGCGCCATCAAGCCCCACAATCAAGACATTCCTTAAACTTACCCATAGTGAATTCCAGAAAGATACCATGGATGTCTCCTATACAAAGACAAACGCTGATGGGACAGTGGTTTTCCTCTCAGGGAGCGGGACATACGATGAAGGTAAAGATCTCTCGACATGGTCTCTTAAAAATCAGGACGGAATGAATGTCAGTATTACCGAGGATGGGACGAAGTCCGGGGATAAACAGCTTTCCGGAACTATCTCAACATCAGGCAACACAACAATGGCAAACCTCTACACTATAAATAATAATCCGGAAGTCAAGTATATTGATAATACGTTAGACTCTATCTTCTAATTATGCTTCATCTGTTAATAAACACTGGGAGGCTGCCAACGGCCTCCCAGTATTATCAATTACTGTTAGGAGGCAGCTTGTCATGGCTTATTATAATACTGCTTTCAGGCTTGTTCCTTTATCCTGCATTGTCTATTGCACAAAGCCCTGTATCTGATTTTAATCCTGCAACACTGACAGAACTTCATAATGGATTTTATTTTACCGGAAAGAACTTCTTGGCAGACAACGCCCTTCCACTTCGAGCATTATTCTTTAACAAATGGGGCGGACCATTCAGTCCTGATAGTATTAACAGGTCTGACAATTACTGGAAAACTGACATAGCCCGCATAAATAATGGATGGAGAATGGCAGGATTTTACAGGGGTGAACTATTTATAGAAGCTAATAAGGACACGGTTGAAATACTTCATATGACTCATCTCAAACAACAACTTCCTGTTGGCAGCGTCTTTGATATAAACCTGAATGGAAGAGGATTTTCAGCTTACGGGCTTGAACTATCCAAAGGAATAAGTTTGAATAGTACAATAGAAGGGCTTACTGCAGGTTTTACTGTGCGATATCTGAGAGGAGAAAAGATTCAGGATGGAAGTATAAAAGGAAAACTAACTTCAACAGGACCGATGAGTTATGATTTTAATCTGTCCCTTGATTATATGTATGATGATAATCTCATTTATAGCCGTCGTGATACAATCTCCGGCTCCGGTAATGGATACAGCCTTGATGCAGGTATAAAATACATGCTTAATAAAAGTTTAAGTTCAGAGGTATTATTGAGGGATATCGGGGGACGGATTTACTGGAAGGATGTGCCATATACCACTGCCAATGCAACTTCCGATATTAAAAGTTCTGATAATGAAGGCTACCAGAAATACCGCCCTACAATTCAGGGATACGAAAGTTACAAAGATTTTATACAAAAAATCCCATTAAAAACAGATATAGTTTTTTCTTACAAACAAGGGGCATTTACTCTGACCCCTACTGTAAATCTAATAGAAGACCGCCCTCTTTACTGGATAGAGATTGGACATGAAACTACAAAATATGTATCTACAATGGTCGGTTATAATCTCAACTACCACGCCGTCTCCATAGGTGGTACCTATAAAGAATTTTTGATTAATATATTTTCAAGCGACATTGACCTGAGAAGGATTAATGCAATCGGACTGACATTATCGTATGGGTATTAATTAACATTTGGCTTCCTTGAAAGCCTGTCAGCATATATGTTAAACTCTGTTTGTGGTTAAAGACGAAGTTATAGGAAATCTGCAAAAGGCTGTTGG
>JAHFER010000235.1 GCA_023248365.1 Nitrospirota bacterium | reverse complement strand
TTGAACATCTTGCATCTCATCTTCAGGCTATATTTGACCGCTCTTCAATCGCAAAATCCTCAACATAGTTTTACTATGCCTGCGGTTTTGCTCAATCAGAGCGGCCAAATCTATCCCAAATATGAGCGCAATTTTGCCCAGGTTATTTATGTACAGACCCTAAATCGGGTAAAATTTTCAAACTAAAGCAATTTCTCCTGGACTGTCCCTGTAGCTCCCGAAATGTCAGTGTTACTTTTATCTTCTTTGAATGGGTCTTCTATTATGGCCACTACCGGATTCACAAATACACCCCTGTATAAGTATCTGCCGAGGGGTTTATTAAAACTGCTCCATTCACTCAGTTCTTTTGATTCAGCGGCAAAGGCCTTCCTGAATATATTTATCTTTGCACTTAAATCATCTAAATAATGAAGTATTATCGCCTCAAGAGTCTGCGGCATCTTTGGAGAGCCCCATTCATATGTACCCTGATGACTTAATATAAGGTGCCTCAACTGCATTGCAAGCACTGGGGGGAAGCCTTCAATCATCCTTATCTTTTCATTTATCATCTCCACACCCATCACTATATGCCCTATCAACCGGCCTTCATCAGTATAGTCAAGCGACCTTGTATATTTTAATTCCTTTATCTTCCCAATATCATGCAGAATGGCGCCTGAAATAAGAAGGTCTATATCAACCTCTTTATAATGCTGCTTTACATCAATACAGAGCCGTACAATCTCAAGAGAATGTTCAAGGAGGCCGCTTAAAAAGGCGTGATGAATGTCCTTTGCCGCCGGAGCAATCTTGAATAAATCTATAAAATTTTTATCTTCATAAAAGAGAATGAGAAGTTTCTTCAAAAAAGGATTAGTAATCCCATTTATGACTGAGTACAACTCTTCCCCCATCTTATCAGCATCATAATCTGAGACTGCAAGGAAATCCCGGAAATCTACTTTATCATCATTCACCTTTTCGATATTTTTTATATTAATCTCCCTTGTCCCCTGATAACTTGAAACAACCCCCTTAATCCTTACAAAATCCTCTACAGAAAACTTCCCGATGACTTCCTCTACATTTTCCCACACCTTGCAGTCAATCACCCCTGTCCTGTCGGCAATCTTTAACATAAGATAGGGCCTGCCGTCTTTTCTTGAAAGGGCCGTTCTGTTCTTTACCAGAAAGACATCATCAATCATCTCACCATCTTTTATGTCAGCTATGTTTGCTATAAATTGGGTTTTCAAAGTAAATACCTGTTTAGTTACGGAATAGTACCGCCCTGCTCAATTGGATAGTTCATCTTTTTATATTCCATAACGCCGCCGGTTATATTAAATACCTTAGTGAAACCGTGATCGGCAAGCATCTCACTGGCGGCTGCACTTCTCCTGCCGGAGCGGCAGATAACATATATCTCTTTATCCTCAAGTCCTTTTAACTCACCTATTCGTTTTATTAATTCCTCAACAGGAATAAGCCGGTTTGTGCCCGGGACATGGAGCTCTTTATACTCTTGCGGAGTCCTGACGTCCAATATAAAAATACCTGCATTTGCTTTCACCTTCTCACTAAACTCAGATACAGAGATGTCTTTATATTGTTTGGGGCCTGAGAAGACAATGCGATTAAAACCATAAACAATCAACACAAGCAGAATCAGGATAAATAGTATTTTAAATTTATAGTCCATATAAGATTTATAATAATGCTTTCAGGGCTGTAAGTAAATACCATTTTTAATAACTATAGACACATAACTCCTTGACTCATAACCCCTCATCAAAGTATAATCCCGTCAATGGAAGAAACGAACGATCTGATTCAGCAGAGGAAAAAGAAGCTTGAGGAACTGCGCTCTCTCGGAATAAATCCCTACGGCAACACGTTTAAGCCGGGTGACACATCACAGGGAATCATAGAGAAATATGGGGAGCTTACGGCAGAGGAACTTGAAAAGAAGAAATACCTCTGTACTATTGCAGGAAGGATAATTGCCCTCCGGAGCTTTGGCAAGGCGGCATTTTCGCATATCCAGGATGATAAGGGAAAGATACAGTTTTATATTAAGAAAGAGCTTGCCGGAGAAGAGGCATACTCTATCTTTAAGAAGATAGACATCGGAGATTACATTGGAATCGAAGGGTTCCTGTTTCGCACAAAGACAGGTGAACTGACTATAGAAGTAGAAAAATTTAGCATCCTCGCCAAATCAGTAAGGCCCCTTCCTGAGAAGTGGCATGGCCTTACTGACATAGAATCAAGGTACAGACAGAGATATGTAGACCTGATAGTAAACCGTGAGGTAAAGGATGTATTTGTAAGGCGCAGCAGGATTATAAAGTATATAAGAGAGTTTCTTGATAAGCATGGATTTCTGGAAGTTGAAACCCCTATGATGCAGCCAATCCCCGGAGGGGCGGCGGCACGGCCGTTTAAGACACACCACAACGCACTTGGTATAGACCTCTTCCTCAGGATAGCGCCTGAACTTTATCTGAAGAGATTAATCGTTGGAGGTTTTGAGCGGGTATATGAGATAAACAGGAATTTCAGGAACGAAGGCATCTCTATCAGACATAACCCTGAATTCACCATGCTGGAATTCTACATGGCAGACTCAGATTACAATGACCTCATGGAGCTGACCGAGAAGTTGTTCACTGAGCTGGCAGGACATATCACCGGCAGTCTTCAGATATCCGCATGGGGACACGAGATAGACCTTACCCCGCCGTGGGAAAGACTGTCTCTCAAAGAGGCCGTCTTAAAATATACAGATATTGATAAAAATATACTTGAAAACAGAACCTCAGCACTTGATTGGGCAAAAAGCAATAACGTCCCGCTTAAAGGCGATGAGACACTATCCAAGATTACACTTGAGATATTTGAAAAGAAGGTGGAAGCAGATTTGATTAACCCGACCTTCATTATTGACTACCCTACGGAAGTCTCTCCTCTTTCAAGGAGAAAGAACAGCGACCCTGACCTTACGGAGCGTTTCGAGTTGTTCATAGGCGGGATTGAAATAGCAAACGCCTTTTCTGAGCTCACTGACCCTGAAGACCAGAGGGGGAGGTTCCTCTCACAGGAGTCAGAGCGTGCGGGCGGAGATGAAGAGGCGCACAAGATGGATGAAGACTTTGTACGCGCACTTGAATACGGGATGCCGCCGACAGCCGGAGAAGGTATAGGCATTGACCGTCTTGTGATGCTCTTAACAGGCCAGACCTCTATACGAGATGTAATACTATTCCCGCATATGAGACCAGAGGCACACTAAAAATATGACACGGCTCCCCTACGAGCTATTTATCGCCCTCCGTTATCTTAAAGCAAAAAAGAGGCACAAGGCCATATCAATAAACACCTTTATTTCTATTGGCGGTGTTGGACTTGGTGTAGCCACACTGATTGCCACCCTTGCCGTAATGACAGGTTTTTCAGAAGACCTCCGCGATAAGATATTAGGGGCCAATGCCCATGTGATTGTACAGGGGCTGAGGGGCAGCGGTATTTCAGAATATATGGCAGTATCGTCAAAGATTGCGAAAATCCCGCATGTAGTATCAGCCGCACCTTTTATACAGAATGAGGTTATGCTCACCTCCCCTATCAGCACTACGGGTACGGTTATCAGGGGGATAGATCCTCAGCTTGAAGGCAGGGTAACAGATAT